>JAESSV010000248.1 GCA_016763895.1 Magnetovibrio sp.
GGGCCCTTGGACTCCGGACGTCTTAAAAACCTGCCATGGCAGTGCTCAAGGCAAACAATTGCGTTTGGTCAAAGGATCGCATTTGGTGGTGCCGCGCTTGTATGAGGGTGAACACGCTTATATTTTGCAAAATGACGACGCAAGGATCGTGTTTGTGATTCCCTATCAACAAGACTTCACCCTGATTGGCACCACCGAAGTCAAGCTGGGTAATCCGCCCGATGCGGCTTTGGATATTTCTAAAATTGAAGCTGAATATTTGTGCGAATCGACAAATGCCTATTTCAAAAAACAAATCAGCCCCTCCGATGCCGTTCATACCTTTGCCGGCGTGAGGCCCTTGTTTGATGACGAGGCTGAACAGGCTTCAAAAATCACGCGAGAATATGTTTTGGACTTGGATGTTTTAGACGGCGCTCCGGTGTTGTCCATTTTTGGCGGCAAGCTGACCACGTATCGTCAATTGGCCGAGAAAGCGATGAAACACTTGGCACCTTATTTCCCCAACATGGGGCCTTCGTGGACGGCAACGTCAACGTTGCCGGGGGGGGAGGCGTGCGCGCCTTTGAAATATTCAGGGATCGATGAAGCCGTATTAAAAGGCTTGCAAGACCGCCATGGTTCTTTGGCGGACCAAATTTTAGATGGCGCAACATCTATGGCCGATTTAGGAGCCTATTTTGGCAACGGTCTTACGGCTCGTGAGGTGGATTACATGGTGCGGTCCGAATGGGCAAAAACGGTGGATGATATCTTGTGGCGGCGCTCAAAGCTCGGTTTGTATTTTAGCCAGACACAACAAGACGCGCTGGCGGCTTATCTGAAAGAAACATCATGACAAAATACGTTCAAACCATAAGCCCCATCGACGGACATGTTTGTGGCGAACAGCGATTGGCTCATCTTGAAGACATTGATGTTGCCTTGGACAAAGCCGTTCAGGCCGGATCTGCTTGGGCCAAAATGGATTTATCAAAACGTCTGGAAATTTTGGAAAAAGCCGTGGCGGCCTTTGTCGCCATGGGTGACGACATAGCGGCCGAAATCACGCTTCAAATGGGCCGACCCATAAGCCAGTCCGGCGGCGAAGTTACCGGATTTGCGGACCGTGCCCGTCATATGTTGGCCCTTGCCCCCGAAGCTTTAAAAGACATTCAGCCCGAGCCCATAGAGGGCGTTGCCCGGTTTGTGCGCCGGGTGCCATTGGGCGTGGTTGTTGTTTTGGCGCCGTGGAATTATCCGTACCTTACATCTGTGAATGCCATTATTCCCGCCCTTGCCGCTGGAAATTGCGTGGTGTTAAAGGTTTCACACCAAACGCCGTTGAGCGCAGACCGATACCAAGAAGCCTTTGGTGTGGCGGGTTTGCCCGACGATGTTTTCCAAACCGTGCATATGGACCATGCCTTAACCGAATATATGATTTCAGACGAGCGCGTGGACTATGTCAATTTCACGGGATCGGTTGCGGGTGGGCACGCGGTGCAAAAAGCCTTGAGCACAACGTTCACAGGGTCCGGGTTGGAACTTGGTGGCAAGGACGCGGCTTATGTCCGGGGTGACGCCGACCTTGGTGTGGCCGTGGAAAGCCTGGTGGATGGAGCCTTTTTTAATTCCGGGCAATCGTGTTGCGGGATCGAGCGGATTTATGTTCACGAGGATGTCTATGATGCCTTTGTCTCAGCCTTTGTTGACGTGACGAATGGCTATGTTCTTGGCGATCCTCGTGATGAAAAAACGACGCTGGGGCCGATGGTCAGAACTCAAAATGCCGATTTTGTGCGCAGCCAAATTGAAGACGCGATCAAAGACGGGGCGCGGGCCTTAATTGATCCCGCACATTTTCCCAAAAACAAAATCGGCACACCTTATCTGGCGCCCCAAGTTTTGGTCGATGTGAATCATGGCATGCGGGTGATGCGTGAAGAAAGCTTTGGTCCCGTCGTCGGGATTCAAAAAGTACAGTCCGACGTTGAGGCTGTGACGTTGATGAACGACAGTGTGTTTGGCCTCACCGCATCGATTTGGACCAAAGATGAAGCCATCGCACGGTCTTTGGGCGACGACGTGCAAACAGGCACGGTGTTTATGAACCGATGCGATTATCTGGACCCGGCTTTGGCCTGGAGCGGCGTAAAACAGTCCGGGCGGGGGTGCACCTTGTCCACGGTTGGTTATGAAATGTTGACCCGAACAAAAAGTTTCCATTTGAAAAGGACATGATGATGAGCAAAATCATTGACGGACATTGGACTTACCCCACCAACATGATTGTCGGGCCCGGCACGCTTGCGCAGTTGCCAGGGGCGTGCGCGGCGTTGGGGATGAAACGACCTTTGTTGGTGACGGACGTGGGCCTAAAGGATTTGCCCATGGTTCAAAACGCGCTTGCCCAAGTCCCACAATGTGGTTTGTTTGCGGATGTTCAAGGCAACCCCGTGGCCGAAAATGTCGACGCTGGTGTAAAGGCTTTTCACCAAGGGGCCCACGATGGCATCATTGCCTTTGGCGGGGGCAGTGCCTTGGATGTGGGCAAGGCCATCGCCTTGATGGTCGGCCAAGATCGCCCCCTGTGGGATTTTGAAGGTATTGAGGATCATTGGACGCGGGTAAATGTCGCCGGCGTGGCCCCCGTTGTTGCCGTGCCGACCACGGCGGGCACGGGGTCAGAAGTCGGGCGGGCAAGCGTCATCACCAATGCAGAAACGTCCGAGAAGAAAATCATTTTCCATCCTTCGATGATGCCGGCAACGGTCATTTCTGATCCCGAACTGACCTTAAGCTTGCCGCCGCACATTACCGCCGCAACGGGCATCGATGCCTTTGTGCATTGTTTCGAAGCCTTGTGCGCGCCGGGGTATCACCCCATGGCCGAAGGCATCGCTTTGGAAGGCATGCGGTTGATCAGCGAAGCCTTGCCCAAGGCCTATGCGGACGGCAACAATGTGCAGGCCCGCGCCGATATGTTGGTGGCGGCGTCAATGGGGGCAACGGCCTTTCAAAAAGGGCTGGGCGGGGTCCATGCCTTGGCTCATGCCATAGGGGGCTTGTTTAATGTTCATCACGGCCTTACCAATGCGGTGTTGTTACCTTATGTGATGTTGGCCAATCAAGATGCCATCCAAGAAGCCTCAGAACGAACGGCGCGCATTCTGGCTTTGAGCAACCCAACCTTTGAAAGCCTTTTGGCGTGGGTGTTGTCATTTCGCAAAAGCTTGGGGATTCCCGAAACCTTGCTTGATTTAGGCTTGGCGGAATCGGATGCAAAACGTGTTGGTGAACGTGCCCACAAAGACCCGTGTGCCAGCGGGAATCCGTTGCCCTTTGACGCCCAAGATTATGAAGCTATTTACCGAAGGGCCTTTAAGTGCCTTTGATATAACCCGGTAAATAACGTGCGATCAGGGGGAAAGCTCGCGCCGGTTGGCCGCCCATAATGTTTTTCAAAACGTTGTCACCCTCAAGGTATTCCTCTGGGTTTTGATAGCAAACGGCCAACAAGGGCAGGTCAACTTTTTTGTTGTTTTGATAGAGGTTAAACGTTTTTCCGATGTTTCCGCCTTGTTTGACAATTTGGCGAATGGCGGTCATTTGCTCTTTGAGCACCTTTACACTGCGCCCAAAAAAACCAACGATCAATTGGCCGTCCGATTTATTTGGCGGGGTGTATTGGGCTCCATCCCCTTGCAGGTGAGCCCAGGCCTTGCCACCAACCTTGTTGTCGCGGTCGATTTTTTTAGAAACCTCAAGCCATTGTTCTTCGGTGAGTTCAGACGGTGGATTTACGGGCTTTTTCGACAAAAGCGATTTTAGGCCTTTTCTCTTTGCCTCAGGCTGTGGCGGAATTTCTTTTTCGGTCATGGTCGCATGCCAAGCCGCTTGCCATTTTTCCCACAAAACCACGCGGCCCTGGCGGTCATTAAAGTATTTTTTAAGAAACTCTTTTTGCTGATCGGCGGGTTCTTCTTCGGCGCGGGTCAAAAGCCCAGAAGAGCTTGCGATCACGCGGGGGATCACCAATTGGCGCAACACGCGTTCCAGTCTGGAAATGAATAACTTAGAGAGCATAAAGGGAATGGGATCGCCTTCTCCTCGTTCTTGATCAACGCCATAAGCAATCGCGTTAAAACGAAGACTGACCCAGTCCCAGACCAAATTGGTGAATATTTCTTGAACGCTCATGTTGAAAACGGTGGCTCCGGTTTTTAAAGTTGAGAATCTATTTTTACTTTTACCAAAAAAAGTGAATTCAGAATATTATATTTCTGTTTTCTCAAGAAATTCATTCAAAGTTGCTAAAAATTCATCCGGGGCTTCTGCGTGGACCCAATGTCCGGCCTCTGCAATTGTCGTGGTGGTGGTCTGTGGAAAAAGCATCCTTATGGTGTCCATGTGATGGGAAAGTACATAGTCTGATTTCCCGCCAATGATGAAATGCGTTGGGCCGGGGTAATGAACGTCAAAAGACACAGGCGGAAAGTTTGCGATATCGGGCATTCCAGCCTCAAGCGCCTTTAAATTGAGGCGCCAGCGAAAGCTTTCCCCGTCTCTGGTCAAGTTTTGCAATAAAAATTGACGTATGGTCGGCGTGACAATGGCATGGGTTAAATGTTCTTCGACGTCTTTGCGGGTCTTGCAATCGACAAGCGGCACATCTTTCATAACCTGGATATAGGCCCCAATGTCCGTTTCTCGGGGAACCGGGGCAATGTCAACCACCACCAAGCGGCTAATCATTTTGGGCTGTCGTAACGCCAATATCATCGCCGTCTTGCCGCCCATGGAATGGCCCAACACGGTGCACGGAGCAAGGTCGTGTTGATGAATGAACTTGGCAACATCGGCTGCTAAGGCTTCATACGTCATGGTGTCGGCCCATTCTGATTCGCCGTGATTGCGAAGATCCAGAGAAAAAACGCGGTGATGGCTTGAAAGGGCTTTTGCAATGGCCCCCCAATTGCGTTTAGAGCCAAACAAACCGTGCAAAATTACAATGGGTTGCCCCATTGATTTGCCTAATTTTTTGGCCTGGGGTTTGGAAGGGCCTAGTTCAGTGTAGGAAAGTTGTACGGTCATGGAGAAGCCTTATTGAGCAGCAAAATGAGAATATACGAGCGGCGACAAGAGCACCCAAAGCAGCACCCAAACCAGCACCCAAAGCAGCAAGATCGCTTTGATTCTGGATATGGGGGGGATTTGGGCCCAGAGCAAGTCGTCTTTGAGCGGATGCCGGGTGACAAAACGTTCGTTAGCGTTGAGCAACCTTAGAAGCACCGGGGTTCAAACTGGCCTGCATGGCTTGAATGCGATCGCGGGTGGCGACAAAATTAGCCAATTCTTCGCCCTTGAGCTTAATGCCCGATGGCATTTTGACGCGCATGGGGTTGGTTTGGCGGCCATTGCGCAAAATTTCGTAATGCAGGTGCGGTCCGGTTGAACGCCCCGTGGTGCCCACATAACCAATAGCTTGGCCTTGGCGCACGCGGGACCCTTTGCTGCGCCCTCGTTTGATGGACTTCATATGGGCGTAAGCCGTCGCATATTCTGAATTGTGACGAATTTTAATATAGTTGCCATAACTGCCGTTGCGCCCAGATTTAACGATAATACCATCTCCTGCGGCATAAATAGGTGTTCCGCGTGGGGCGGCAAAGTCTGTGCCCTTGTGCATTTTGGTGTAACCCAGCACCGGGTGTCTGCGCCGGCCAAAGCTGGAACTCAACCGCGCGCCATCGATCGGTGTGCGCATCAACGCTTTCTTGGCGCTTTGCCCTTTGTCGTCAAAGTAATCCCAAGCCCCACTTTTCAGTTGGTGCAGATAGATGGGTTTCAAGTCACCGGATAGGGTCAGGGCGGCAAACACGATGCGGCCATTGTATACGACCGTGCCATTGTCATCGATTTTTCGCTCATACATCACCTTGAAGTGATCGTTTTTGCGAATGTCGCGTTGAAAATCAACATCCCATGAAAAAGCCCGCACCAATTCCGCCATAACAGAGGGCGCAACACCGGCTTTGCTTCCGGCGGCAAAGAGACTCAAATCGATGTTACCTTCGGCTTGCACCGTTTGGGTTTGCAGGTCGCGCTCAATCTCATAAGCCTTAAACCCACCTTGGGGGGCTTGGGACACATGAATGCGGCGGGCATAATCAAGGGGAATCTCGAATCCGGAAAAACGATCCGCCACATGCCCAGCAGGCTTCATAGATGCGAAAAGAACCTGAATGGTTTGGCCGATGCGCAAATTGCGGGGGTTATAGACGCCCTTTAAGGATCGGATGGCCGCGTCAGCTGTTTTAGGCGAAACGCCCGCACGTTTTAAAATAAGGCCAAGGGTATCGCCGGATTTGATTCTATAGGGTGACTTATATGTATTGGGGATTGCGGGGGAAATATCGAAGCCTTGCGTTGGCGGGGTTCCCGTCACAAAAGGCCGCCCCATACCCAGTGAAGCCAAAGCCGTGGCCGTAGAAGGGTTGCCAATGGACATCGGCGCCATACTCATCTCTGAAGATTTAGAAAGCGCTTCACCTATGGACGGCACGGCTGCTTCGCCATTGGTTAAGTTTATCATTAGGGCCGCGCCCCCTATTAAAGCCGCCGCAACGGCCATTCCTCGTAACAACATTTCGTCAAAAACCCCTTTAAATAGCACGAAGATTGTGTTTTAAACTGCAACGGAGTATTTACTCCTGTATTTGCCATGCAAAAAACACATACCTTCCATGCAAACGTCTGTTTTGCCTCAAAAGCATGCCGTTTTGTGGCTCACACGCCTCTAAAAAGCAAGATTATCCGCCAATTATCTCAAATTTCGTTGAAGATTACAGTTTTGTGAAAAAAGATTTGACTTAGGGGTCGGGTAGGCCTAAAAACCGGTCTGTCGCAACGAACTACTTGTTTCGGTCTTCCGAGGCTCAGTTGGTTGCGGTTTTTTAATCCCTGGGTTTTACCGAAGTTTTCGGTCCAGAGATTGAAGTGTTCTTTTACATTGTTGAATGATTTGGAAGAGATGCGCAGGCGGCGGTCATTGGGTTTAGTCCGATACCGGAGCTGTTCATATGAACTTAATTTGTGCATCGTTCTTATAGACGAGACTTCGATTTACTTCGGTAGATTGAAGTCATACATATATGTGACGTTTGTGCAGTTATTACCTTTTGGTAATTTCTGTCAATTTTGAGTAATTATGAGCAGGTCTGTTTTATGATATCCAGTTTACTGGGTAAGTATAAAGTCAACATGAGAGTTTGATCCTGGCTCAGAACGAACGCTGGCGGCATGCCTAACACATGCAAGTCGAACGTGAAGCCGTCCTTCGGGATGGTGGAAAGTGGCGCACGGGTGAGTAACGCGTGGGAACCAACCCAAGAGTGAGGAATAACTACTGGAAACGGTAGCTAATACCGCATACGCCCATCTCTTTATTGAGTTGGGGAAAGATTTATCGCTGTTTGATGGTCCCGCGTCCGATTAGCTTGTTGGTAA
>JAESSV010000249.1 GCA_016763895.1 Magnetovibrio sp.
CCCCGAGAACTATCAACCAGTTTGGAAACCAACCGGGTGCCGGGGTTGTTCTTTGCCGGCCGAATCAACGGCACCACGGGTTACGAAGAGGCGGCGGCCCAAGGTTTAATCGCGGGCCTCAATGGAGCTTTGACGGCTTCTGGCTCAGATAAGCCATTTGTCTTGGACCGATCCGAAGCCTTTATAGGCGTGATGATTGACGACTTGGTGACCTTGGGGACCGAAGAACCTTACCGTATGTTTACGTCGCGGGCAGAATATCGTTTGCAATTGCGGGCTGACAATGCAGATTTGCGTTTGACCCCACGCGGCATCAACTTGGGCTGTGTAGGCGAACGGCGCCAACAGGTCTTTAGCAAACGCAAATCCGAAGTCTTGGCGGCGATGTCTTTGGCGGAACGTTTGACCATTACCCCAAATGCCCTGCTAGATGTGGGCATAAAGATCAACCAAGATGGACAACGGCGCAGCGTTAAACAGTTGCTGGCGTACAATCATGTCCGTTGGCAAGACTTGCAAAACGTGTGGCCCGAACTCAAAAATGTTCCGGCCAAGGCCCGCGAACAGGTCGAAATCGAGGCTCAATATGCGGGATACCTCGATCGACAACAAATGGATATCCACGCCTTTCGCAAAGACGAAGGTCTTCGCATCCCAGACACGATCAATTATGATGAAATTTCCGGCCTCAGCAACGAGATGCGCGGCAAATTCAAACAGGTGAGGCCGAACACGTTGGGCCAAGCGGCGCGGATTTCCGGGGTAACCCCATCGGCGTTGACGTTGTTGTTGTCTTACGTGCGCCGGGAAAAGCCTGAAACGTCCGCGTAACCGGACGAACGTTGAACCCATAAGTGTTTCACGTGAAACATTCCAGAACCGAAAGAAAGCTTATCTCGTGGTGAATATAGAAACAGCCCAATCCTTTCAGGCCAAAACCAAGGTGTCCGACGATGTCTTGGACCGTTTGCAAACGTATGTGGATCTTTTGGTGAAGTGGCAGGCCAAAATCAATTTGGTGGGGCCAGACACGCTGCCCCAGGTGTGGTCGCGCCATATGTTGGATTCCGCACAATTGGCACCGTTGATCGGCCAAGACAAAATAAAAGACAAAATAAAAGACAATATAAAAAACATTATAAAAGGGGCTGGATCAGGCCCGCGGGTGGCCGATTTGGGCAGCGGGGCCGGGTTTCCGGGGCTGGTTTTGGCGATTATGTTGCGCGATCAGGGCATTGACGTACACCTGGTGGAAAGCGACCAACGCAAGTGTTCTTTTTTGCGCGAAGTGAACCGGGTGTGCCAGGCGGGGGCGACCATTCATACGGCGCGCATTGAACATTTGGACAGCCTACAGGCCGACGTGGTGACGTCTCGGGCCTTGGCAAATTTGACGAAACTTATCGAATTTGCGGATATCCACCGCTTATCCACAGGAAAATGTGTGTTTTTGAAGGGAAAGAGGTGGCAGGAGGAATTGACCGCAGCGCAAAAAAGCTGGAAGATAGAGGCAATTGAGCATCCAAGTTGTACGGAACCTGCGGGCCGAGTTTTAGAGCTCCTGAGCATCGAGAGAGTATAAACGTTATGCCAAACTTGCCAAATTTGCCAAATTTGAATGAAGTGGTCCAAGATATGACATCACCTAAATCCGGAAACGGCCCGCGCATCATTGCCGTTGCAAACCAAAAGGGCGGGGTGGGCAAGACCACCACGGCCATCAATCTCGCGACGGCCTTGTCTGCGGTGAAGAAAAAAGTCTTGGTCATCGACCTTGATCCCCAAGGCAATGCCTCTACCGGTTTGGGCGTTGACCGCCAATCGCGCCAATTGGACACATACCGCATGATCATCGAAGGCACACCGTTGCAAAACGTGGTGCAACCCTCTACTGTTCCCGGCCTTGACATCGTACCTGCGGGTGTGGATTTGTCGGGTGCAGAGCTAGAATTGGTGGATATGGAACAACGCGAACACCGTTTGAAAGAAGCCATTGGCGACGGTGCCCAAAATTATGATTATGTCTTGATCGATTGCCCGCCCGCTTTGGGCTTATTGACGTTGAATGCCTTGGTTGCCAGCCACGCCGTGTTGGTGCCGTTGCAATGTGAATTTTTTGCGTTAGAAGGCCTCAGCCACTTGATGAAAACCATTGAGCGGGTGCGGAAAGTCTTTAATCCCATTCTTGAGATCCAAGGTATCGTGCTGACCATGTTTGACAAACGCAATAACTTGTCCGTTCAGGTGTCCAATGATGTTCGGGAATATTTTGGCGATAAAGTCTATAATACGGTGATCCCACGCAACGTTCGCGTTTCCGAAGCGCCGTCTCATGGTCGTCCGGTTTTGATGTATGATATGAAATGTTCGGGTTCACAGGCTTATCTGCATTTGGCGGGCGAAGTCTTACGCCGTGAAGGCCACGTAAACCTTTAATATGACTTACACTTTTCTTTATTCTCTGCATCTTTACTAAATTTAGGATACGACGATGGCACGAAAAAAACTGGGTATGGGCCTGTCGGCCTTGCTGGGCGAAGACATTACGACCACAACTTCAGGCGGGGATGCGGACGGCAACAGCCATATGGTGGCGATTGGCTATTTAAAGCCCGGCAAGTACCAACCGCGCAATGCCTTTGCGGAAGACGAACTGAAAAGTCTGGCCGATTCAATTCGGGAAAAAGGCGTGCTTCAGCCGTTGCTCGTTCGGCCCTTGGCGGAACGCGCGGGAACCTATGAAATTATTGCCGGTGAACGGAGGTGGCGGGCCGCCCAATTGGCGCGCATCCACGAAGTTCCCGTTATTGTGAAGGATTTTGACGATCGCGAAACCCTCGAGGTGGCGCTGATTGAAAACTTGCAACGCCAAGATTTATCCCCTCTGGAAGAAGCAGACGGCTATCAACGCCTGATGAGCGAATTCAGCCATACGCAGGAAGCCATGGCGACCGTGCTGGGCAAAAGTCGCTCCCATGTTGCCAATATGTTGCGTTTGCTCACGTTGCCGGACCCCATAAAGACCTTGGTTAACAGCGGCGCGTTGAGCGCGGGCCACGCGCGGGCCTTGATAGGGTGTGAAGACTCGGTACATTTGGCCCAACACATCGTGAAAAAGGGCCTGAACGTTCGCCAAACCGAAAAGCTGGTCAAGAGTGGTGCGTCCTCGGCACAGAAAAATGAACAAACGAAAAAGCCAGCCGCCGTTAAGGATGCGGATACCCTGGCTTTGGAAAATGATCTGTCCAACTCATTAGGGCTCAAGGTCAGCATCCAAGATAAAGGCGGCAAAGGTCAATTGTTGATCAAATATGACACGTTGGAACAGCTCGACGGCGTATTGTCTCGTTTGATCTGAAGACAATTGTTCTGAATGGATACAAAAGGGCGCTTGAATCAATTGAGCAATGGAAATGAAAAAACTGCATTTGTTGTTTCTTAAGGCATTGAAAATCCACCCTAAATTTATAGGCATTTTTAGTGCACTCCAGCACGCTTAATTTACATTCGGACCGTCCGCCCTTAGACGCTAAGCTAGATGGATTGCACTATTTGAAATTTCGTCATAAGGCGTTGTTTATATTGGTGGTATTTGAATTTCTGAGCCTTCGGTCAGAGTAAATCTTAAGATTACGCCGCAATCGTCACTATAAATTAGTCTGATTTGTTCTCAGGCCGTTATGAGTCTGTCATTGCTGGGGCTGTCTTGAATACATCCAATATTTATAGGGCGCTGCCCTGATGTATCGCCCACGTCTTGCTAGAATTCGGTTAAATTCTTGTTGAAGGACTGCTCTGTTAAAATTCTGCACACCACGGACCTCATCATTAGACCTGATGAGGTTGAACTCCTATGTGAAAACCCCTGTTTTTAAGGTTTCGTTAATAATAATAAACGTTACATAAACCAGATTATACGCTTTACTTTCAACTCTTTAGATTGGTTTCTGTACCTAATGTTAGAGGCGAAGAGAATACACTTGGCTTCCTTTAAGGGCGCCCATTCGTACAGGCTAAGCGGCCTTAGGTCGGGTCTGATGTGATCATCTCATGGGCTTCAGGGTAAAAATAAACGGAATTCCTGCAAAAAATTATAGACACGGAATTTACATTCAGAAAATAAGTAACGGGACAGGCCGGTTAACCTATCGAAATTACGCAGGTTTTCGACCGTACGTTTTGTGCATAGCCTTAACCTTAGAATGACATTTATTGTATGAGGGCGTTTAGACATGAGATATCCGCCTCACTCATCGTACGACTAAGGCTAACACCCTGTTATTATTACTTTTTAACGGGGGTCTGTTTACCGTCTTTGTCCGGGTTGGCCAGATCTGGCGGCCTGGGCGATGGCCAAAAGGGCGCGGCCTATTACGGCCTCCGCCGGGAACCCGGTGGTTTTGCATTGGGTTTCGCGTTGCGTGAGGATATCAAAGGCGCGATTGAGATTTTTTGCCGACCACATGTTGAGTTGCATTTTGAAAGCATCGGCGCGCATAAACATAACCGGTGGTCGCAAAGCCTTAACGGCATCTACTAGATTCATGCCCGTTGCCATATGTCCGCGCGCAAGATGCAATCGTTGAAAGTGCCGTTGGCTGGCCCGAACAATCTGCACCGGGTTATTGCCGTCGGCCAAAACGTGCGCTAAGGACGATTCTAGTTCGGCAAATTTACCGGATGCGGCCGCATAAATTACATCTTCCACATCATTTGCGGCATTGTCGCCGATGGCAGCGCGCACATGATCTTGGGTCACAACAGTTTCCGTGCCCATGTAAAGGGCCAGTTTTTCCAATTCCCCACGGGTGACAGATCGATCTGAACCCAAAAGCTGGCACAACAAGGAGACCGTATTGCGGTCGGCACTTAATCCGTTATTTTGCAGGTTTTCACGAATAACGTTGGGCAAGGTTCGCGCATCATCACCATAGCAAGGAATACACGCTGCGTTTTTAGAGGTTTCGAACAATTTTCGGAGTTTTGATCGGGGATTCAAGTCCCCAGCATCTACTAGTACCATGGAATCAGGGTTGAGAGGCGCGTCAAACAAAGTGTTCAAAGCCAACATACAGCTGTCGTTGGCTTGTCGCACCCTCACCAGGCGTTTACCGCCACCGAATGAAATGCTTTGGGCCTCATCGGAAAGCCGTGCCGGATCGCCCTTGAGGGCAGCGGCAAATAATTCAACAGTTTGAAAGGGATCGGCCAAGTCTTTAACCCAATACTTACTGAGTTGAAGCGCCCGTTCCCGGACCAGGCCTTCGTCCGGACCATAAAATAAAACGATACGCAGGGCCGGATCGGGACTTCTGAGAAAAGCCTCTACCTTAGCCCCGGTAAATTTCATCAGTTGGGGTATCCATATTTTGTGGATTTTGCATCAGAAGGGGACGAAGTTGATGAACTTTGGTCGGGGGCCGAGATTTTGAAATGAACGCCCAAGCGGGTGTGTAAAAGCTCTGCCAATTGTGTAATGGCAAGCTTGCGGGCATTGTCTTCGGCTACAATGGTTGCGAAATCAGAGCTCAGAATGTTGTAACTGGCGACGGTGTTGACGGTCCCCTTGATTATTTTTTTTCCGTCCTGAAGGCGTGTAAGACTGTATGAAGCGGATACCTTGAGGTTGGCGCGTGTTGCAAAAGAGCTTTGATCAATAGAAAGGCGAGCGATGCTCTCGGACAAACTAATACCAAGTTTATAACGCGGCGCGATGGCG
>JAESSV010000250.1 GCA_016763895.1 Magnetovibrio sp.
CTGATCTGCATTGATGGTGTCAAGATCTTTGCGGTGGGTCATGATTTCACAGACTTGAACATCCATCAGGTCCAAAACGCTTCTGAGCATAATCGTTGATTCACGAGCGTCGCCAACAACCTTGCTGGAATGCAAGTCGATGGCCCCACGCAGTTCGTCTGTCGAAGAATGCAAAACATCCGGGGCGTGGGGATCCACCCCAAACAAGCGCAATAACACGGCCACGATAGAGTTGATGGATTTGACAAATGGCATCAAAAAAATCACCAAAATATTGACCGTCGGCGTAACGGCCAATGCGGCGCGGTTGGCATGGCGAATGGCATAGGTTTTGGGCAGAATTTCGGCAAAAATCAGCACCAACAAGGTCATGGAAATGGTTGCGATTGCGACGCCGGCTTCGCCAAACAAAGTCGTCATTAAACTGGTTGCCAAAGCCGAGGCCAAAATATTGACCAGATTATTGCCCAACAAAATAGACCCAATGAGCCGTTCTTGTTGGCGTTGCAGGCGGTTAAATTTTTTGGCTCGGGGGTTGCCGCTTTTTTCAAGCTGATGCATGAGCGGCTTTGACGCGGCGGTTAAGGCTGTTTCTGACCCCGAAAAAAAGGCAGATAAAATCAGCAAAACAAAAATAGAAGCAGCAATATAGATCATGATAACCAGCGGTCCAACAAGGCCCATAGATCATCGGTATGAACCTCACTGGTGATGAAGGTTTCGCCGATGCCCTTGGGCAAAATCAGGGTCCGCTTGCCCCCCTCGACCTTTTTGTCGCGGCTCATGTGGTTCAACAAAACGTCGGCGGTCCAGCCTATTGTGTTTAAGGTGCTGAAATCCGTGGGCAGCCCCAGCTGTTTCATATGAGAAATTGCACGTTCAACATCTTGGGCCGTGCAAAAGCCCAATTGTTTCGATATATCAAAGGCCATTGCCATGCCGATGGCAACGGCTTCACCGTGTAACAAGTTGCTGTTGTAGCCGGTTTCGGCTTCCAGAGCATGACCAAAGGTATGGCCCAGGTTTAAAAGGGCACGTTTGCCCAATTCCCGTTCGTCTTCGGCAACCACGCGGGCTTTCGCGCGACAACTGGTGAGTATGGCGTATTGGCGCTTGTCCATGTCACCGTCCAAAAGCCCTTGAGCGTTGCTTTCTAACCATTCAAAGAAATCAAGGTCGTCAATAAACCCGTACTTTACGACTTCTGCGTAGCCTGCCAAAAGCTGACAACGATCCAGGGTGGTGAGGACATCCGTGTCGGCAAGCACCAATTTGGGTTGGTAAAAAGCCCCCACAAGGTTTTTGCCAAATCGGGTGTTGATGCCGGTTTTGCCGCCTACCGAACTGTCGACTTGGCTGAGCAAGGTGGTGGGCACTTGGATAAAAGGCATGCCGCGCAAGGTGGTTGACGCGGTAAAGCCAACCAAATCACCAATGACACCGCCGCCCAAGGCGATCAACGTGGTGGTGCGTTCCACCTTCATTTCCAAAAGCCGTTCACTTAACGCTTCGAATTGGGCAAAGGATTTGGTTTGTTCACCAGCCGGCAAGGTGATGCTGTCCACCCGAATATCTGCGGACCTTAGGTTGTTTACCAAATCTTTTAAATACAGCCGCGCCACGTTTTCATCGGTGATGATAACAGCACGCGGACGCGTTAAGGCCGGGACAATCCATGTGTTGGCCCGTTTCAAAAGCTCTTGACCTACAACAATGTCATAACTGCGATCGCCTAGGTCCACGCGCAACGTTTTGGGGATGGTGTCGGTCATAAGGATCTTTCCAGTATTGTCGTTTAAAGCGTTACAAATTTTTTCTACGGTACTGTCCATGGAATCCATGCTGGTATCAATGATGATATGCGCTTTGCCATAAACAGGATAGCGCTGATCCATAAGCTTTCTCAAAGTTTCGCGCGGATCACCTCTATCCAACAAGGGTCGAACGCCGCGCCGGGTTGTGCGTTCGACCAAAACATCCAAATTGGCATTCAGCCAAATGGCGGTAGAAGAGGCCAAAACACGTTCGCGGGTGAGGGCATTTATGAAGGCTCCGCCGCCCGTGGCCAGAACCATGGGGCCTTGCCGCAAAAGCCGTTCGATGACGCGTTTTTCCAACGCGCGAAATTCGGGTTCCCCATAAAGTTCGAAATAATCGGCAATGGTGCAATCGGCGGCGGTTTCAATTTCTTCGTCCGAATCGACAAAAGGAATGTTCAATCGTTGGGCCAGACGACGTCCGACTGTGCTTTTTCCAGCCCCCATAAGGCCCACGAGAACTAAAGGACGGTCGATTTTCAGGGCATAAGGCACGTTTTTGTCTCCTTAATGACGAATGTGACGAGACTTCAGTGGAAAGCTTTGAGCGTAATCTATACACTGCCGAAAAATTGCCACAGTCAGATTCTAGAAAGTACCTACAAAGGTATAGAACTGCAAGAAAACTAGGAAGGTGTTTTCAAACTTATGAAACGTATGCCCGTAATTATATTTTTCTTCATTTTGGCGCTTATCGTTGGCGGCGTGGGAGTTCTTGCCACGTGGGACATTCCGGCGCCGGTAAATTCCGTTGAAAAGGTCCTGCCTGATGAACGCTTCCCGCGTTAAGTTCACATCGGTTTTGGCTGCTTTTGGGGTGGCCGTGTTGTTTGGCACAACCGTGTCGGCGCAAAATGGGCCGGTGGACTTGTCGCCACCCAAACAACTTGGGGCGTATCCCAACAAGGCTTTGCCGCCGGCGTCTTCTTACCCTGAGGCGATCCCTGAACTTAAGCCTGAGCCTGTTCAAGACACACCATCCTTTGTTCAGGATCAGCCCCCCTTGGTGCCCCCCTTGGCACCATCATTAGAGCCATCGTTAGAGCCATCATTAGGACCCTCGATGGGACCCTCGATGGGACCCTCGATGGGACCCTCGATGGGAAATAGCGTGCAATCTGAAAGCTTGGGCGCCGTGAATCCAGACGTTGCGGGCGTGCTCAATGCTGAAGACGGCGGGCTTGGGTATGCCATGTGGCAAGGGACAAACCGTCGGGTTTTAAAATCCTTGCTGAAAAAAATTCCCGTCACCTCAGCTTCCCCGGCCCTGCGCGACTTGATGCATCGGTTGTTGTTGACCGGGGCCGAAGTGCCCGTGGGCTCGCAACCGGGCTCTTTGATCGCATTGCGCGCGGGCCAATTGCTGGTCATGGGCGATTTTACGGGCGTGAATGCCTTGTTGAAGGTCGTTCCGGGGTATGCGGACAATCCTGATCTTTTGCGCATCGAAGTGGACGCACGTTTGTTGACCGGTGACGTTGCCCGGGCGTGTCAGGTGACCAATGCTTTTATCGGAGATCAAAGCTCAGAATATTGGCAAAAGGTCTTTATTTTTTGCCAGGCGCTTGAAGGCAAAGGCGCTCAGGCCTTGTTGGGCATGTCTTTGTTGCAAGAGCTGGGCGTCGAAGACGACGTTTTTTATACCCTTGTGGAATCCCTTACGGCCCAAGAAACCCCGCCTTTGATTGCAAGCTTGTCTGATCCAACACCGCTTCATTTGGCGTTGGCGCGCGTGGCCAAGGCGACGTTGCCCGGGGACGTGATTTCGTCAAACCGTCCGTCTGTGTTGCGGTCCATTGCGATCACGCCGAACGCGCCCCCCACATTGCGCATCGAAGCCGCGGAACGTGCCGAAGTCGCAGGCGCTTTGCCCGTAGATGCTTTGCGCCAACTGTATGCCAGCATCGAATTTTCAGCAGAAAGCCTTGCGGACCCTCTAACCAGTGCCGAACACTTGTCGGGCCCCATGGGTCGCGCCTTGTTGTACCGGGCGACGTTGTCGCAAAAAGTCCCCGCAACCCAAGCCGAAGCCTTGTCTCAAGCGTTGCAATTGGCGCGGGATGGGGGACGGTATGCCTCGGCGGCACGGGCCTTCTTGCCGCAAATTTCACGGGTTAACCCTACGGCTGATCTGGCCTGGTTTGCCCCGGAAGCCATTCGTGCTTTTTTGATTACGAACCGTTTTGAAGACGTGCGGGGCTGGTTTGATTCGTTGAAGACGGCGGCTGAAAATGATGAACAAATGGCGGCAGCCTTGGAAGCTTTAATGCCCGTGGCCCGCCTGTCCGATTACAATGAAGCCAGCGGTTGGACCATGGACCGCTTGCCGTTGTGGTGGAATGCGGTCAAAGACAGCGATGGCGCGCGGGACAAAGCTTCGGTTTTGGCCGCGGTCTTTAACGCCTTGGGTGAAGTTGTGCCCGATGAGATGTGGGTGGAATTGATTGACGGGCCAACCCATCAAGCCCTGTTGGCTCCGCATCCTTCCCTTTGGTTCTTGTTGGACAGCGCCTCGAAAGGCGAACGCTTGGGCGAAACGATTTTGGTGAGCCTGGTGATTATGGGTGAAGGCGGGCCTGCGCGGGCCAGCCCGATGATTTTACAACGTGTGTTAAAGGCGCTGGACCGGGTTGGGCTCAAAGCCGAAGCTCGCGCCATGGCCTTAGAAGCCGTCGTCGCCGTCGGTCTTTAAACTCAATTGGGGGCTGTTCATGGGACGGCATTCAAAATTCCTTGATCCTTTGCGTCGGTCCGTAAACCTGTTTTTGGACATGTTGATGGCTGAACGAGGTGTTGCGGCCAACACCTTGGAAAGTTATTCCCGGGATTTAGCAGATTTTCAGGCCTTTATAAAAACCACAAACGTTGCGGTGCAAAAAGCCCGCACGGGTCATGTGCGGGCGTATTTAAAACATCTGTCTGGACAGGGTTTAGCCGCCCGCACCCAAGCCCGCAGATTGTCGGCTTTGCGCCAATATTACCGTTTTTTATATGCCGAAAACATGCGCGATGACGATCCCACGGCCGGCATCGACAGCCCCAAGGCTGGCCTTGCGTTGCCCAAGTATTTAAGCGAAGACGAAGTGGATGGGTTGTTGGGCGCTGCGGCTCTATATGCGGGGCCCGAGGGCAAGCGGCTGGTGGCTTTGATGGAAATTTTGTACGCAACGGGGCTCAGGGTCAGCGAATTGGTCGGACTGCCTTTGGCGGCGCTCACGCGGGATGGGCAAATGCTTTTGGTGCGGGGCAAGGGCAACAAAGAACGCATGGTGCCCATATCCGAGCCCGCACTGGACGCTATTTTGGCTTATTTGGATGTGCGCGATGGATTTTTACCCAAAGCGCTTAAAGAAAAAGGATCCCCTTTTTTGTTTCCGTCGCGCGCCAAACAAGGCTTTTTGACCCGCGCCCGATTTGCTCAAATTTTGAAAGAATTGGCGGTGGTGGCTAATTTAGAACCCGGGCGGGTGTCGCCGCACGTGTTGCGCCACTCGTTTGCAAGCCATTTGTTGGCGCATGGCGTGGATTTGCGCGCCTTACAGCAAATGTTGGGGCATTCCGATATCTCAACCACGCAAATTTATACCCACGTTTTGGACGAACGATTGAAGCGTTTGGTCACCACAGCCCATCCTCTTTCGGGTGGGGCGTAATTTTCGGTTCCATTTTCGGCAATCAGTGTGTTACATAAGCTTATGCATCATTATCTCGAATTTGAAAAAACCATCGCCGAACTTGAAGGCAAAATAGAAGAACTCCGCCACCTTCCGGGTGGGGTTGAGGTCAACATTGTCGAAGAAGTGACCAAGCTTCAGGGCAAGGTCGACAAGAAATTGCGTTCAACCTATGCCAAATTATCGGCGTGGCAACGGACTCAAGTGGCGCGCCATCCAGATCGTCCGCACGCTTTGGATTATATCGAGGCTTTGATCGAAGATTATACACCGCTTGCCGGTGACCGCCTGTTTGGTGAAGACGCGGCCCTGGTCGGTGGTCTTGGCCGTTTTCGCAGCCAATCGGTGATGGTGATCGGCATCGAAAAAGGTTCTGACACCGAAACGCGCGTAAAGCACAACTTTGGCATGGCGAAGCCCGAAGGCTATCGCAAGGCCCAGCGTTTGATGAACATGGCTGACCATTTCGGTTTGCCCGTGCTTACCTTGGTGGACACATCGGGTGCATTTCCGGGTGCCGAAGCCGAAGCCCGTGGCCAAGCCGAAGCCATCGCCAAGTCCATCGAAGTCTGTTTCAAAATTCGCGTTCCCTTGATCACCGTGATCATTGGTGAGGGTGGATCCGGC
>JAESSV010000251.1 GCA_016763895.1 Magnetovibrio sp.
ATCCGTTGCGCGGTCAAAATAATGTCCAAGGCGCCTCGGACGCGGGTCTTATCCCCATTGTCTTGCCCGATTACGCCAAGGTCGACGATGATCAGGCCCGCAAACGATTCGAAGACGCATGGAAAATTAAGCTCAATCCCACACCGGGTTTGACCGTTGTTGAAATCATGCGGGCCGCCCTGACCAAAGATATTCGGGCCATGTACATCATGGGCGAAAATCCTGCTATGTCCGATCCGGATTTGAACAAAACCCGCAAAGCGTTGGCGACTTTGGACCATTTGTTGGTGCAAGATATATTTTTCACCGAAACGGCGGCCTTTGCGGATGTGATTTTACCCGCCACCAGCTTTTTTGAAAAAAACGGCACCTTCACCAATTCTAACCGCCAAGTCCAATTGGGGCACAAGGTGATCCCTCCCCCCGGGGACGCCCGCGAAGATTTGTGGATCATTCAAGGAATAGCCAACCGTTTGGGGCTGCAATGGGACTATCCTGACGCCAACGCCGTGTTTGAAGAAATGCGGTCCTTGATGCCCAGCCATTTAGGCATCAGCCATGCCCGCATCCAAAAAGAAGGCAGCGTCACCTATCCGGCAAAGTTTGACGGCTTGCCGGGCAAGGCCGTGTTGTTTGGCGACGGTTTCCCAACACCGTCGGGCAAAGCCACTTTGGTGCCCGCCGTGCCCGGACCACCCGACGAACAAACCGACCAAGATTATCCGTTCATTCTGACCACCGGGCGCATGTTGGAACATTGGCACACCGGGGCCATAAGCCGACGCGCCCGCGTGCTCGACAGCTTGGAACCCGGCGCCTTTGTTTCCTTAAACCCCAAAGATGCGGCCAACCTTGGCTTGGATAAAGAAAGTTCCGTCAAAGTCACCAGTCGCAGGGGCGAACTTTCGGCTCCGGTGCGCTTTGATGAAGACACCCCCCAAGGGGTCGTGTTCATTCCGTTCGCCTTTTGTGAAGCCGCCGCCAACCTGCTCACCAACCCGGCCCTTGATCCGTTTGGTAAAATTGCCGAAGTCAAATATTGCGCGGTCAAGGTGGAAAAGGCTTCTACACCGAAATCCTGACCAACCGAAAGCCCCTTGCACGACATTGCAAATGTTAAAAATAAAGCTTACAAGGAATGTGACCAATCAAAGACCTAGCCTTGGGTTGATCCCAGCATTTAAACGCCAATAGCAGGACGACGCTCTTTTAATGCCGAACCTCCATCACATTCAAGACTTGGCCGCACCGCTTGCGGATGGCTTTGCAGCGCCCACACGGGCCTTTGTTCAAATCATCCAAGGATGTGACAATACATGCTCGTTTTGTGCCATTCCCAGCCGCGAAGGCGCGTGTTGTTCCAAGCCTGTTGAAGACATCGTTCGCGAAGTCCAAAGCCACATCCAAAGCAACCACGGTGAAGTGGTTTTGGTGGGGCCAAATATCGCGAGCTTTGGCACGGACTTGGCCATTCATTCTGGTTTGGCACACCTGATTGAAGCGGTGTTAAAGGCGGCCCCAGATTTACAAAGGTTACGCCTTGGCCCGCTTGACCCAGCCTTGCTGGACCAAGACTTTTTTGACATTTTGGCCCGCGAAGCCCGATTGATGCCGCTTTTGCATTTAAGCTTGCAATCAGCAGACGACACGATCTTAAAATCCATGCACCGCAATCATAGCGTGGCGGACCTTGACGCGCGGATTACAGAGGCCCGCAATGCCCGGCCCGACGTGGTCTTTGGGGCCGACGTCATCGCGGGTTTCCCCGGGGAAACTGATGCCATGTTTGAACGCACCCTTCAGCACCTTAAACGTTGGAATATTGTCGACCTTGACGTTTACCCCTACCGCCCGCTGCCCGGCACGGCGGCAGCAGATTTAAAAAATAATGTGGCCGATGACGTTATAAAGGATCGCACCAAGCGCCTTCACCATTTGGCGGACGTGGCCTTGCAACGCCATTTAGACAGCCTCACGGGACGGGTGGCTGCGGTGTTGACAGAAACCGAAACCTTTGGCCGCACGCAATGTTTTGTTCCTGTTGCCCTCGCCAAGCCCGTGGGCATCGGTCAAGTTGTAGACGTTGCGGTCACGACCCAGCGCGACGGTCAATTGCTGGGCGCGGCCAGGGGCGATTACACCACCACATCTGGCGACAGTTCTGGGGGCTGGCTCAAAAAAATGAAGGTTGGGCTGGGCAAGTCGTCTGAACGCATGACCACCGGCATCGGCCAGGTGTTTACCGTCCGCCGCCGCCTTGACGCCGAAACCCTAGAAGAACTCGAAGACGTTCTGATCACCGCTGATTTGGGCGTTAGCACGGCTGAAAAGCTCACCCGGAGCCTGGCAAAATCGCGTTTTGACAAGGAAATTGGGGACGCGGAAGTGCGCGAAGCCTTTGCCTTGGAAATCGAACACATTTTACAGCCCATCGCAAAGCCGTTGACCATCAACGCCACCTTAAAACCCCATGTGGTGTTGGTGTGCGGCGTGAATGGATCGGGCAAGACCACCACCATTGGCAAGCTTGCCAAGCAATTTAGCGATGAAGGTAAATCTGTGATGTTGGCGGCGGGCGATACGTTTCGAGCGGCGGCCATTGAACAGTTACAAGTGTGGGGCGATCGCATCGGTGCCCCGGTGATTGCCCGAAAAATCGGATCTGACGCTGCGGGCTTGGTTTATGATGCTTTGGAACAAGCCAGAGCCGAATGTGTGGACGTGTTGCTGATCGACACCGCAGGGCGCTTGCAAAACAAAGTACACCTGATGGAAGAGCTGGAAAAAGTTGTCCGCGTGCTCAAGAAAATTGATACCGACACGCCCCATGAAACGGTATTGGTGTTGGATGCAACCGTGGGCCAAAACGCGCATTCTCAAGTCGAAGCCTTTCGGCAATGTGTGAACGTTACCGGCTTAATCATGACCAAGCTGGATGGCACCGCCAAGGGGGGTGTGGTTGTGGCCTTGGCCGACAAATTTGCCATGCCCGTTCACGCCATTGGCGTGGGAGAAGCGGCTGACGATCTGCGCCCCTTTAACGCCAAAGATTTCGCCCGAAACTTGATGGGCCTAGACTAATAGGTCTCGACTAAAAGGCCTAAACTAAAAGGCAGATCCTAAAAATTTACGCACGACAAAACCGCGCCCAAAAGGGACGCGGTTTTATAAAGTCTTATTCAAGACGTGCGCCTGGAAATATACATGGCTCAATCATCCCGAAAATCAAGAATCCTGATTAAATCAGCCTTGACGAGCTTTAAAACGTGGATTGCGTTTGTTGATCACATAGACGCGACCTTTACGTCGAACGATAACGCAGTTCTTATCACGATTCTTCGCAGATTTCAGTGAGTTCCGGACCTTCATGGTATTCATCCTCAAAACAATTACGGGCGGTGTTACAAATAACCCCGAGGCCGCGGAACATAAGGGGACTTAAGCCCCCTGTCAAGCCTCGATACACACCTTTGGCTGTTTAGAGCCGGACCTGTTAAGGGGTTAGACGGAAACAGCTTCGTCTTGCAGACGTGAACGAACACGATCTGCGGCAAAACGAACCCGAACGCAGGTGCCTTTATCCCGTTCGCTTTCAATTTCCAACACGGCCCCATTAAGCTCGGCCATGCGTTCAACCAAAGGCAAACCAAGGCCTGTGCCTTCATATTTGCGATCAAGGCCGGTATCGATCTGTTCAAACGGCCTCAACGCACATTGTATATCAGCCGCGTCCATGCCAATGCCGGTGTCCAATACACTCAACACCATGGTATGGTCGGCATCAATGTAGACATCAAGCTCAACGGTGCCGCCTTCGGGGGTGAATTTCACGGCATTGGACAGCAAATTCAACAGAATCTGTTTCACCCGCCGCTTGTCCGCATACAAGAAGGGAAGATCGCTTGATATTTTATTCACCAACGTCAATTTAGATGCCGCCACACAGCTCATCGGGGATTTAGACACATCCAATAAATCAAAAGCTTCGTCATGCAATTCGAATTTTTCAGCCTCAATCCGAGCCATATCCAAAATATCGTTGAGCAGATCGAGAAGGTGCAAGGCGGAATCTTGAATATCGCCAACGTATTCAGCGTATTTATCATGTCCCAAAGGCCCAAACATTTCCGACGACACCACTTCGGAAAAGCCAATAATCGCATTTAAAGGCGTGCGCAATTCATGTGACATGTTGGCGGTAAATTCACTTTTGATACGGCTGGCCCGTTCCGCTTCGTTTTTGGCGTCAACCAAGGCCTGTTCAGCCTTTTTACGTTCCGTAATGTCGCGAACCACACCGGTGAACATCCGTTGACCATTAAGGTCCATTTCGCTCACCGAAAGATCGATAGGGAACTCAGAGCCATCTCGGTACCGTCCCATGACCTCGCGGCTAAAGCCAACAATTTTTCTTGAACTGACCTCAACATCAAAGCCTTTTAGATATTTGTCATGAACGATGGCATCAAGTTCGGGCATCAACAAATTGATGCTTTTGCCCAAGACCTCTTCCGAGCGGTAGCCAAATATTTTTTCGGCGGCAACATTAAAAACCTGAATTTTACCGCGTGCATCGGCGGTAATGATGCCATCAACAACGGCCTTCAAAACCTGAGACAGCATGTGTTCACTTTTGTGACGAGCGTCTTCAGATTGTTTTTCAACGGCTTCTTTAGATCGAACGTAAGGCAGAATCACCCAATGCAACAAAGGCGGGGCGCTTAAAATGGTCAGAAGTGTTCCATCAATAATCGCTTCTAAAATCGTGGAACCGATGTGCGGCATCACGTAAAAACCAAGCATAATAAGCGCCTCGATCACAAACATGACCAAGCCAATGCGCAATATCAAAAAACCAACACCCATATTTGGTGCGCCTTTATTTCCCTGCTATAATTTTTATGGCATAATATCAGCACATTATACCGCCTGGTTCAACCAATCATCGGCTGAGGCTGAATACTAATTTAGCAAATTGCTATTCAGGGGTTCCGAATCCCCCGCCTCCCGGAGTTTTAAGCACGAACACATCGCCGTCCTCAAGAAGCACCGAGTCTGTTGCACCCAAGGTTTCGACACGGCCATCTTTGCGTTCCACGCAATTTAAGCCCGTTTGTCCTGCGCCTCCGCCGTCCAATCCAAACGGAGCAATGCGTCTATGATTTGAAAGAATAGCCGCGTTCATAGCCTTTAAAAAACGGATCCGGTGCACCACACCATCCCCCCCATTATGACGCCCTTTTCCACCCGATCCTTTGCGAATGGAAAAGCTTTCGATCAAAACGGGGAAACGCAGCTCTAAAATTTCAGCATCGGTCAGCCGTGAATTGGTCATATGGGTGTGCACGGCGCTTTGCCCGGAAAATTCAGGACCAGCCCCCGCACCGCCACA
>JAESSV010000252.1 GCA_016763895.1 Magnetovibrio sp.
CACCGTGGCAATGCCATGAATATTTTAAACATTTATAAGATTGACCCGGCTGTAGATATCCAAGCTCGGGGTCTGCAACAATCCGAAGCTTCACGGGCCTTGATTGATCATAAAATAGATGCTTTTTTTTACACGGTTGGCAATCCTTCCGCCGCAATGGAAGGACCGGCCGATGCGATCAAAGTTGACTTGATCAACATCAATTCACAAGGCATCAAAGATCTGGTCGCGCAAAAGCCTTATTATGTGATGACGACGATTCCCCCCAAGACCTATAAAGGCATTAATCATTTGACGCAAACCTATGCGGTGAAGGCGACCGTGGTCACCAGCACGGCAATTTCGGACCAAACCGTTTATGATTACGTCAAGACGGTGTTCGAAAACCTTGAAGAACTCAAAGGCATGCATTCAGCCTTTAAAATCTTAAATGCCAAAGACATGCTCCAAGGCCTTACGGCGCCTTTGCATAATGGTGCCCTCAAATACTACAAAGAACGTGGCTTAATTCCCGATTAAAAATCAAAAAAAACTAGACGCAAAGGTGACTTGGGGCCACCATACATGTAATTATGCGTCTATATTTTACAGTTTACGGTGACCAGTCTATGAATCTGTCTATTAATGCCAAGCTTCACGTTGTCTCAATCATCTTTCTTTTGGGCATATCGGTCATGGGATATTTGGCCTGGCATCATATTACATTGCTTGATCGCATGGTCGAACACAGGGTTAACATTGTTGATTTTCAATCTCGTTTAACGGAACTTCAACAAGAAGAGCAAACCTTTATCGTCACCCACGACAAAACCATCATTGACGAATTCTTGCAAGACTATGATGAGTTGTTCGAGAGCATGGGGGCCATTCAAGGCTATTTGGAAGAAATCAACGCAGACACAAGAAACGTTGAAGAATTCATTTACACCATTGGCGAATACAAAAAAGCATTTTCGGCTTTGTCTGATCTTATCTTGCGCATTGGCATCAATCAAAACGAAGGCATCCGGGGCGAGCTCCGCGACCATGTTCACGGCATTGAAGCGATTTTGAAAGAAATCGATAACACCAACAACGTCCAATACGCCTTGCACAGACGATTGTTGATGATCCAACGCCCTGAAAAAGACCTCATGTTGCGTAAACAAGAAAAGTATATTGAAAAGTTTTCTCGATACTCAGCCATTATGCTTAAAGACATTCAAACCCTGGTCAAAGATCCGGCGATCAAATCTCGTTTAATCAATGAGCTGGATTTGTACAATGAATCCTTTGATAAATTGCAAAAATCCGCCTTGGAAATTGGCCTCACCAGCGTCGATGGATTGCAAGGCAAGATGGTGACAATGATTTCCGATGCAAAAAGCATCACCGGCGTCATGGCGGATGATTTTGTTTCTCTGATCAACCAAAAATCGGCCAGAAGCCGCACACAAATCACCATTCTGCTTGGCTTTTTTGTGTTGACGGTTTTGTTGGCGATTATTGCTTTGTCGAGATCCATCATTCGGTCCCTCAAAGGCATGACGAAAGTGATGGGAAAGCTGGCGGATGGTGACTTGAGCGTTGAAATTCCCAGCGTTCACAAAGTTGCTGAAATTGGCGATATGGCCCGATCCATTGTCGTCTTCAAAAAAAATGCCATCGAACGCAAATCCGCCGAAGACGCTTTGTCTCATGCCTATGATGATTTAGAAAACCTCGTTGACGAACGCACCAAAGAGCTCAGCACCGCAAAACGTGAAGCCGAAGAAGCCAATCAGGCAAAGTCTGAATTTTTATCGTCCATGAGCCACGAACTGCGCACGCCGATGAATGCCGTTTTAGGCTTTACCCAATTGATGCAACGCAGCCGCAAAGAGCCGCCACAGCAAAAACAATCCGCCTATTTGGAACAAATTGAAAAAGCCGGAAAACACCTGCTCAGCCTGATCAACGATGTTTTGGATCTTGCCCAAATTGAAAGTGGCAAAATGACCATCTCGCTTGAAAAAGTCAGCATTCAAAATGTCATTGATGAGACCTTTGATATGGTGCGGCCTTTGTCCGATGCGCGGGGCCAAACCTTGCTCAAAGACTTTAGCATTTTCGGCACCCAGGACGTTTCCATTATGGCCGATTATACCCGCTTCAAACAGGTGATCGTGAACTTCTTATCCAATGGCATCAAATACGGACGCGAAAACGGAACTGTCACCTTTCGCATTGCAAAGGGTGAAATGGACCAGACGTTAAGGGTCAGCATCATCGACAATGGCAATGGTATCCCCAAGGATCGTCAGAACGAATTGTTTGAATCCTTCTCTCGCATCGACCAAAATGAGGGCGAAATCGAAGGCACGGGCGTTGGCTTGTCCATCACCAAAAAACTCATTCACTTGATGGGGGGCGAAGTCGGAGTGATCAGCGAAGTTGGGGAAGGGGCCACATTTTGGGTCGAGTTCCCATTATCCTCAGACAGCATGAATTTAAAGGTTCATGCCCCGCAAAAGGTTAAGGCAGAACCAGAATCCGCCCCGAGCGACAAGAATAAATTCACCTTGCTGTACGTCGAAGACAATCCCGCCAACATGATGTTGATGCAAGAACTTTTAGAAGACATAGAAGACGCGACCATGTTGCCCGCGCACACGCCAGAGCTTGGCATTGAACTGGCAACGGCCCGCACCCCCGATATTATTGTTTTGGATATAAATTTACCGGGGATGGACGGTTTTCAGGTGCTGAAAATCTTGCAAAAAACGGACCAAACCAAAGATATCCCGATCATTGCGTTGAGCGCAAATGCCATGCCCAAGGATATTGAAAGAGGGTTGGAAGCTGGTTTTTTACAGTATTTAACAAAGCCTTTAAACATTGAAGCGTTCATTAAGGCCATCGACCCCATACTTACACAGGATAAATAATTATGCCGCAGCTTAAAGACGCAATACCGCGGGAAATCATCGAGGCCGCCAAGCTTTTGATCGTAGACGACAACCCGGTCAACGTCATGTTGTTGGAAGATGTTTTAGAAGACGATGGTTTTGATAATGTGGTTAGCGTTACCGATTCACGCAAGGTCAAAGCGTTGGTCGAAACAACCCGGTTCGATTTGATCTTTTTAGACATCAACATGCCCCACATCGATGGCTTTGGCATTTTGGAACAACTGGGCGAAATGAAGGGTGCCGATTACGTTCCCGTTCTTGTCCTGACCGCTCAAAAAGATCAAGAAACACGCATCAAGGCGCTTGAAATGGGGGCGATGGATTTCATCACCAAGCCCTTTGACGTGGTCGAAGTGCTCAACCGTGTGAACAACACTTTGGCGGTTCGCATGTTGTACACCAAATCCGAAGAGCTGGTTGCAAGACGAACTCAAGAGCTTTCCGATACCCAAGATGTGATGATTTTGGGGCTCACAACCTTGGCCGAAACTCGGGACAATGAAACCGGTGACCACATTCGGCGCACCCAGCGTTACGTCGAGGCCTTGGCCCAAAAGTTACAGGAACACCCGAACTTTAAGGATGTCCTTGACGACCATATCATTACACTATTGTACAAATCTGCACCCCTTCACGATATTGGCAAGGTGGGCATTCCCGATAGTATTTTGCGCAAGCTGGGCAAATTGACGGAAGAAGAATATGCCATCATGCAAACCCACCCAACGTTGGGGATGGATGCGATTTTGACCGCAGAACACGCTTTACACAAAGATGACAGCCCTGAGACGAAAACAACATTTTTAACGCTCGCCCGGGAAATTGCCTATTGTCATCATGAAAAATGGGATGGATCGGGTTACCCGCAACAACTTAGCAAAACCGATATCCCGCTTTCGGCGCGCCTTATGGCGGTGGCCGATGTCTATGATGCCTTGATTAGCAAACGGATCTACAAGGATCCCTTTACCCATGAGGATGCTGTTAGCTTTATCAAAGATGGGCGCGGCACGCACTTTGATCCCGATGTTATCGATGCCTTTGTTGACATTGCCGATCAATTTTCAGAGATCGCAAAAACCTTTGATAATTAAGGACCAGGGTGACCCTTAAACAAGGGCCGCCGTTTCTTGAGCCAGAAACGCGGCATCATCTTTTTCCAACAAAGGCGACAAGGTTTCTTGAACTCGGGCATGGTAAGCATTTACCCAAGAAATTTCATCCGCACTCAACAACCCAACGTCAATTAAGCAGCGTTCAAACGGGGCCAAGGTCAAGGTCTCAAAGCCAAGGGTTTCTCGTTCGCCGTTTTGAGGCTGAGGGGAAAGCTTTTTCACACGCACGAGGCTTTCTATACGAATGCCAAAACACCCAGCTTTATAGTATCCGGGTTCAACGGATAAAATCATGCCGGGTTTCAAGCTCACTTGCGTGCCGCGTTTTGAAATGCTTTGCGGGCCTTCGTGGACGGATAGATAACAGCCCACGCCGTGACCTGTGCCGTGATCATAATCAACGCCATCCGCCCACAAAAATTGCCGGGCAAGGGGATCAATTTGGGCCCCCGTGGTGCCCTCAACAAACGTTGCGGCACTGACCGCAATATGGCCTTTAAGGACTTGGGTATAACGCCGAACCATTTCCGTGCTGGGGGTGCCAATCGCCAGCACGCGGGTGACGTCGGTGGTGCCGTCCAAATACTGACCGCCGCTGTCCAATAAATAAAGCTGATCATTTTGCAACGGGGCGGCGGTTTCTTTAACCAACCCATAATGCACGATGGCGCCATTGGCCCCTGCGGCGGAAATGGTATCAAAGCTGGGGCTTTTGTAATGTTCGCCAAGCTCACGAAACCGCGCCAGTCGTTCCGATACGGTCCATTCGGTTTGCGCACCCGGAACGCGGGGTTTAAACCAATTGAAAAACCGCACCAAGGCCACGCCATCTCGAACATGAGCCTTTTGCATGCCGCTTAATTCAACGTCATTTTTAAGCGCTTTGTCCGGCGTGCACGGATCAACGCCCAAATTAACTTTCGCCCCGGCAGATTTCAATACATCACAAATATAGAGGCTGCCTGTTGCTTGGTCCACGCGCACCGTTTTGCCTTTAAAGGCCTGAAGGGATCGTTCAAATTCTTTAGGATGTAAACAGGCAACACCATCCGATTCCAAGTGCTGGCCGACCTCATCGCTAATTTTTTGGGGATCAAGAAACAATGTCGCCGATCCATCACACCGCAAAATCGCAAAGCCCAAAGCCACCGGGGTCAGATCCAGATCATGGCCGCGAATGTTAAACAGCCACGCCATATTGTCGGGCGAAGATATAACCAAAGCCTCTTGGCCTTGATCTTTCAAGGCATGGGCAATGCGCTCACGTTTTAAAACAGAGGCCTCACCCGAAAACTGTTCAGGATAAATAGACACCGCCCCCAAAGGCGGTTCAGGTTGATCGTGCCACAACACATCAACAAGGTTTTGATCGACCGCCACCATGGAAATATTGGCGTTATTCAAAACGGTTTTCACCCGCGCCAAGCCGCGTGTGGTGTGAAGTTTTGGATCAAACCCAATTTTTTGGCCCGATTTCAATTGGCGCTGTAACCACAATTCCAAGGGATCATCTGTGATGTGCAGGTGTTGCCAAAGGTTTTCGGGGCATTGATCTTTGACTTGCAGGGTATAGCGCCCATCCACGAACATCGCCGCCGCATCCAACGTCACGACGGCCAAACCCGCTGTGCCGCTAAAGCCGCTGATCCATTTTAGGCGTTCGGCACATGGCGGCACATATTCGTTTTGATGTTCGTCAGCACGGGGGATTAAAAATGCATTTAAACCCTGCGCAATCATGTCTGATCGCAATGCGCTCAAACGCTTTTTTTGAAGGTACTGGTTCATGTTTCTGCTTCTACGATAGGATCGGGCTTAACGGTCGCCAATGCTTCAAACACCTTGCGGCGGTGTGCATGATCGGCTTCTAACAATTTCACCAATTTATCGAAGTGTTCAGGATCCTTGCGTTGGACCTGACGGAAACGGTTTTCTTTCACCAAGTATTCTCCCAAAGACCGCGTGGGCGCCTTGCTGTCCAATTGCAAAGAGGCTTTGCCTTGTTCCGCCATGCGCGGATCAAAACGGTACAACGGCCAATACCCCGATTCAACGGCCAAAACTTGATGTTCGATCCCGTCGGATAAATCATAACCGTGTTCGATGCACGGGGCGTTGGCGATGATCAAGGACGGACCATCAAACTGTTCGGCTTCTTGAATGGCCCGCACGGTTTGAGCGTCTTTGGCACCAAAGGCGACGCTGGCGACGTAAACATGACCATAGCTAATGGCCATAAGACCCAGATCTTTCTTCGCCGTTGTTTTGCCGCCACTGGCAAATTTTGCGACCGCCGCCATCGGCGTTGCTTTGGATTGTTGCCCGCCCGTATTGGAATAAACTTCTGTGTCCATCACCAAAATATTGACGTTTACGCCGGACGCCAGAATGTGATCCAGGCCGCCAAATCCAATGTCATAGGCCCAACCATCGCCGCCAAAGATCCATAAGGTCTTTTTCACCAAATAATCAGCCATACCGTCTAGGTGCAAAGCCGCTTGGGACCCGATTTCTTTAAGCCGGGTTTGCAACAACACGACCCGTTCACGTTGGGCAATGATGCCGGCTTCGTTACTTTGGTCGGCTTCCAACAAACCGTTGACCAAATCATCATCTGAGATTTCGCCAGAAAGTTTCGTCAATTGTTCAAAGGCATGATCAAATTGGTGGTCGATGCCCAAACGGATACCCAAGCCAAATTCCGCATTGTCTTCGAACAAAGAGTTGGCCCAAGCCGGCCCACGGCCGTCTGCGTTGGTGGAATACGGCGTGGTGGGCAAGTTGCCGCCAAAGATGGATGAACACCCGGTGGCGTTCGCAATCACGGACCGATCACCGTACAATTGGGTGATCAGTTTAATATACGGCGTTTCCCCACAGCCCGAACAGGCGCCGGAAAATTCAAACAAGGGTTCCGCAAACTGACCCATTTTTAAATTAGGCTTTAACGCCGCACGATTGGCTTCGGGAATGTCGAGGAAGAAATCAAAATTTTCAGCCTCGACCTTTTTCAAGGGGGGTTGCGGGTGCATGACCAAAGACAAACGGTCTGGATTTTTCTTATCCTTGCCGGGGCAAACTTTGACGCACAGGTTACAGCCCGTGCAATCTTCCGGGGCGATTTGCACGGTGTACTTGGTGTTTTCGCCAAATTCACGGCCTTTGTAAGCCATGGACTTAAACGTTTTTGGCGCACCTTTCAGGTCGTCTTCGCTGTAGGCTTTCACGCGAATGGCGGCATGCGGGCAAACAAAGGCACACTTGTTACATTGAATGCACAGGTCTTCTTCCCACACGGGAATGTCCACCGCCAAATTTCGTTTTTCCCATTTGGCGGTGCCAAGCGGCCACGTGCCGTCAATGGGGAATGCGCTTACGGGCAACATATCGCCTTCGCCCGCCAACATTTTAGCGGTAATATTTTGAACGAAGTCTGGTGCCTTGGGCGACACGATGGGGGGCAGTTCGAACTCAGAGCTGACGTTGTCGGGGACTTTGACGTGTTGCAAATTGTCCAAAGACGCATCCACGGCGTCGCAGTTCATTTCAACAATCTTGCGGCCTTTTTTACCATAGCTTTTATCGATGGCATCTTTGATATAGCCAATGGCTTCGTC
>JAESSV010000253.1 GCA_016763895.1 Magnetovibrio sp.
CCCTTGGAAAACAAACGCACCGTGGCGCTGACCCCCCAAGACCCGCCCCAGCCATACCGCACCAGGGTTTTGCCCACATAGTTGTCATAGGGTATCAAAAAGTGTCCGAACGGGGCGGTTTGGATGGCAGCCTTAACTTCTGCGGCCAATTCAAGTGAGACCCGCTCGTCCGCATCGACTTCCAACACCCAATCGCCTTTGCACACATCAAGCCCCGCATGACGACGGGGGCCTTCGATGTCCCAACGGCCTTCGATGATGGTGTCTGCATATTTTTCGGCAATGCTTTTCGATCCATCGGTGCATTTGTCCAACACCACCATCAATTCATCGCCAAAGCCCAACGCTTGCAAGCAATCGTCTAGGTCTTCTTCTTCGTTATGGGCGACCACAAGAATGGTAAGCTTGGGTTGTTTTTCAGACGTCATGTCACTTCGTTCCACAATTTATGTGCCGCAGCTTCTGCTCCGTCGACGCTCAGGTCAAGCATCATACACGGCGCATTCTTATAATCGTAATTTTCAGGAAAAACATCATCATAGCTTTTGGGCCCGCGAACAGCTCGGCACGCAGCCCCCCTGGGGGCATAGTGATTTTCGCGTGAAGGCCCAAACAAGCCCATCGTAGGTGTATTTGACACTGCGGCCATATGCATCAAGCCGGAATCATTGCCCACATAAAAGCTGGCGCGTCCAAGACAGGCATAGAGGCTCAACAACGGCGTATCACCCACCAGATTCAAAAGACGGTCCGAAGGCAGAGCTTCGATCACCGGGGCCGCAAGGTTTGCTTCCGAAGAATGGGCAATCACGGCAATACGTGCCCCCGGCAATATGCCGTCTTTGGACGTTAAGCGCAAAGCCAGTTGGGCAAAACGTTTTGGGGGCCACGTTTTTCCAGACCAGTTTGCGGTCGGCCCTATGGCAAGAATCGGTCCTTCGCCGGGCATTAATTTTTCAGCGTCTTGCACATTTTGGGGCAAAGTCCACAATTTGGGCACCGGCGGGTTGTCTTGCCGCTTTAAAATCGACGCCATAGCCTTAACCCGGTGCACATCAAGCTTACCCGCCCGACCCAAATGAATTTGTCGTTTGGACGGAAGAATGTAACTGAGCGGGGCATTGCGCAAATCCACCACCACGTCCCAAAGAGTCAGCACGCAATGCCGCCACATTTTCCACCAATGCAAGGAATGCTTTTGCTTGGGCAATTCAACAATGGCTTCTAAACCGGGTACGCCTTTGAACAAGCCGGCCGGCACCGGACCGCATACAACCGTAACGCGGGCACCGGGATAATCGTCCAACAACTGTGCCAGAACGCCTGTCGACAACACGGCATCACCCAATCGGTTCGAGGTAATAAATAATATGCGCGCCAAGGCTTCACCAGAATCTTCAAAATCTTCAAAATAGCGAGGAACAGAACCGCAAGGAACAGAATCGCAAGGTCCTAGCCTCTGTCCTTTATAGGCTTCTTTATAAGCGTGCGGGTGTAAAATTTCCCAGCCCCTCTTGCCATTTGACGATAAAGGTCCCACTTTAGTCTCATGTATATCACCCTTAAAAACCGTGGCCTCATCAAGGTCTCTGGCAAAGATGCCAAAGACTTTCTTCAAGGCCTTGTCAGCCAAGACATCACCCGCGTTTCAAGCACACAGGCCGTATATTCGGCCTTTCTTTCCCCACAAGGGAAATTCTTGTTTGATTTTTTCTGTATTGAACTGGACGGCAGTCTTGTTTTGGATTGCGAAGAAAGTCGTCGTTCCGATTTTTTGAAACGCTTGTCCATGTTCAAGTTGCGATCAAACGTTGAGCTCTCAGATATTACAGAGGACTACAGCGTCTTTGCCACCCTATCCGCAGCCAATGCCTTTGGCCTCCACGATGAAGAAAACCGTGGCGTGGCAAAAGATTTTGGTTCCGGCATCGTTTTCACCGACCCCCGGCTGCGCGCCATGGGGTGCCGTGTCATACTTGAAAAAGACGATAAGGCGCTTTTGAAAGCCGGGCTTACCGAAGGTGATCTTGACGATTACGAAGCCATGCGATTAAGGCTTGGCCTTGCCGATGGATCCCGCGACATGACCGTCAACAAGGCCTTGTTGTTGGAAAATGGTTTTGAAGAATTAGACGGTGTAAGCTTCACCAAAGGCTGTTTTATGGGCCAAGAGCTTACCGCCCGCACGCGCTATCGTGGCCTGGTCAAAAAACGCCTTCTTCCGGTCACCATTGACGGCCAAGCCCCCATCCCCGAGTCCGTCCTGATGGATGGCAGCAACATAGCCGGGGAAATGAAAGGCAGTCGAGACGGCCTGGGTTTGGCCTTGATCCGTCTTGATCGCCTTAAGCCCGGGGCGGTCTTCCATTTTGGCACCACCAACCTCACGCCAAACGTTCCAGATTGGGTTGTCTTTCAGGCTCAAGACAAGGACTAGATTTTTCTTATGGCCAACAAATTGCCCGACAACATCCCCGATTTACTGGACTACATCAGACGGGTTTATGACCATCAAATCAACGCCTTTGGCCCGGTGGCAAAGGGTGTGTTTTGGTCCAGCGAAGACCGTCAAACGCTCAGTTATGAAGTGTTGTTAAAAGCCATATGTCCCGAAGACTTAAATGGGTCCGTCAGTATTGCTGATTTTGGCTGTGGATACGGAGCCCTTTTTGATCTTCTCAGCGCAACGCCCTTGATGAACAACAGCCGCTATATCGGTTTTGATATTTCCCAAAAAATGATCGCCACAGCCCAAGCCAAACACAAAGATTCTCGGGCTGAATTCATCACCAGCCCAATCATGACTGAAATCGTGGATTACACGTTTGTTTCCGGGACCTACAACATGTACATGGCGGCAGACCGCGCGCTTTGGACCCACTACATCAAAGTCAGTCTTAAGATGCTGTGGGACAAAACACAGAAAGCTTTGGCCTTTAATCTGTTGGATTTTGAAACTGAGAACAAATTAGACGACCTCTATTACGCGGATAAACAAGAGTTCATCAAATTCGCGTTAACCTTAACGCCCGAAGTCGAAGTGATTGACGGCTATAAAGAAATGGAATTCACCCTGATTGTCACAAAACCTTAAGGGGCTATGTGATTTAAACTGATTTCCAAATCATATCCGCGCACATGCCCCAAATCCAACCCGGCCAGCCTTAACATGAGTTGTTCGAGTTCTGCAAAAAAACGACGATAGGCATATTGGCATTCGATATCGGTCATTTCTGGACCTTCGACGGGGGGGATGCGCCAATGCACAACCACGGGATTGGAAAACCAGATGGGAAAGCGGCCTTGGAACTTTTCTTGTTCCATTAAGATCACCGCATCAATGCGCGGCGCCTGAATGGCGGCAAATTCATCCCAGCTTTTCACATGCAAGTCAGAGGTATCACAACCCGTTTGCATCAAAGTGTCCAAAGCCAAAGACTTGACTTCACCATCGGGGGTTATGCCCGCGCTAAAGGCCAAAAAGTTTTTCCGCCCAAGTTTATTGAGCATGGCTTCAGCCATGATGGAACGGCTGGAATTCCCAGCGCTCACAAACAATACATGTAAGATATCATCGGCCAAACAAACCTCCTATATCAAGGTCAGGCCCTGGATCGTTAGGCATTTTCATCTTCAAAATCCACCCCTAAAGCAGCTTGTGCCGCAGATAATTTTGCGATGGGAACACGAAAGGGCGAACAAGAAATGTAATCAAGCCCGGCTTTGTGAAAGAAAAAAACCGAGCGCGGATCGCCACCATGTTCTCCACAAATACCGACTTTCAAATCAGGTCGCACAGAACGCCCATATTGAACCCCCATCTGAACCAATTCCCCAACGCCGGTCTGATCAAGGGTCTTGAACGGATCTTGGCGGAACACACCTTTGTCCGTATACGCCTGTAACAAGGGCGCAGCATCATCCCTAGAAAGACCATAAGTCATTTGTGTTAAGTCATTGGTGCCAAAGCTAAAGAAGGCCGCTTCTTTGGCAATTTCGCCCGCTTTAAGGCTAGCGCGCGGCAATTCAATCATCGACCCCACTTGATAGGGGACTTTCAAGCCGTATTCCCCAAGAACGTCCTTGGCCACGCGATCCACCAAGGCCTTCATCAGCGCAAATTCCCGACCATCCGAGACCAAGGGCACCATAATTTCGGGCAGCACCACTTTGTCTTGGATTTGCACGTTACAGGCGGCCTCAAAAATAGCCCGGACCTGCATTTCGTATATTTCGGGATAAGTAATGCCCAAACGACACCCGCGATTGCCCAGCATGGGATTGGTTTCGAACAATTCTGCGGCACGGGCTTGCACGTCTTCGATGCTGACCCCCAAGGTCTCGGCAACGCTTTTCATATCACGAAGCCGGGTTGGCAAAAATTCATGAAGCGGCGGGTCCAGCAAACGTATGGTCACGGGCAAACCCTGCATCACTTCAAACAGCTCTACAAAATCATTGCGCTGGTGATCCAACAATTTATCCAAGGCCTCAAGCCGGGCCGCTTGCGTCCCGGCCAAGATCATGCTGCGCATGTGGGTCAAGCGGTCGTCGTGAAAAAACATATGTTCCGTGCGGGCCAAACCGATGCCTTCGGCCCCAAACGCCCGGGCCGCCACCGCATCCGCAAGCGTTTCGGCATTGGCGCGCACCTTTAAGGTTCGAATCTCATCGGCCCATGTCATGAATGTGGCAAAGGCCCCGCCCAGTTGGGGTTCAACCGTGGCCACCCGGCCCTTCATCACTTGCCCGGTGCCGCCGTTCAAGGTGATAAGGTCGCCTTCGACAAGGGTTTCACCCAACGCCGTCAAGGTTTTTGCCGCGCTATCGATCGAGATCCCGCTGGCGCCTGACACACACGGTTTTCCCATGCCCCGCGCCACAACCGCAGCATGAGACGTCATGCCGCCGCGCATGGTCAGAACACCTTTGGCGCTGATCATGCCCTTAATATCATCGGGAGACGTTTCCAGTCGGGCCAAGATGACCTCTTCGCCGCGTGCGGTCCATGCCTCGGCGTCATCCGACGTAAACACCAATTTCCCAGACGCGGCGCCGGGGGACGCCGGCAAACCGTGGCCCAAAATCTCACAATCGGCATCGGGGTCCAAGGTGCGGTGCAACAATTGATCCAAATGGGTTGGATCAATACGGCAAATGGCCTCTTTTTTGTCGATCAGGCCTTCTGTGACCATAACAACGGCCACCCGCAAAGCCGCCCGAATGGTCCGTTTCCCCGTGCGCGTTTGCAAAATCCACAACCGGCCTTGTTCGATGGTGAATTCCAAGTCCTGCATGTCTTTGTAGTGGTTTTCCAAAGTCTTGCGCACGGTGTTCAGTTGGGCAAAAAGATCGGGCATCCGTTCTTCAAGGCTGGGCAGGTCCATGTCGGTGGCCTTGGCGTGTGCCAAGCTCAACGGTTGCGGTGTCCGCAATCCAGCCACCACGTCTTCGCCTTGGGCATTTTCCAAATATTCACCATAAAATTCGTTATGGCCCGTGGACGGATTGCGCGTGAAACACACGCCTGTGGCGCTGTTATTGCCTAAATTGCCAAACACCATGGCCTGAATGTTGACAGCCGTGCCCCAACCATCGGGAATATTGTAAAGTTTGCGGTACGTCCGGGCACGCTTGTTGGTCCAACTTTTGAACACCGCACCAATCGCAGCCCAGAGCTGCTCTTTGGGATGAGTGGGAAAAGGCCTTCCGGATTCTTCCTCAATCACTTCATAAAATCGAGGGATGAGGTTTTTCCAATCCTCACCGGATAAATCAGCATCCAATTTCAAAGCATGATCAAATTTATAGTCTTCGAGTATGTCTTCGAAATGATAATGATCTACGCCCATCACCACATCCCCAAACATCTGGATAAACCGGCGATAGCTATCATAGGCAAAACGTTCATCGCCGAAGGTTTTTGCCAAACATTTTACGGTTTTATCGTTGAGTCCTAAGTTTAAAACCGTGTCCATCATACCGGGCATGGACGCCCGAGCCCCGGATCGCACAGAGAGTAACAACACGTTTTCACAGGCCCCAAACGAAGCCCCCATGGTGGCTTCCAACGCTTGTACGGCTTGGCTAACTTGGGCTTCTAAATCCGCAGGATATTCGCCTTGAGTTTGGATGAAATGCGAACACACTTCGGTCGTGATGGTAAATCCGGGCGGAATATTAAGGCCGATGGACGACATTTCGTGAAGGTTAGCGCCCTTGCCCCCCAATAGGTCAAGCATCGCCGCCGAGCCTTCGGCTTTGCCAACCCCAAATGCATAGGTCCACTTGTCCGCCATTCGCTTTACGTCCTAGCCTTCAATCTTCGAAAAGTCTGCAATTTCACCCATCACCTTAATGATTTCCGACAACAATAACAAACGGTTGATGCGAACTTTTTTATCATCGACGTTTACCATGACGCCATCAAAGAACGCGTCCAAAGGGCCGCGAAGCGTTGCCAAAACCGCCATCGCATCCTCAAACCTTTCCGCTTCAACATAAGCATGCGCCTTCCCGCTGGCGGCGGCAAGGGCTTGAAACAAAGTGCGTTCTTCGTCTTGTTCAAACGCGCTTTCGTCCACCATACCGTTGTATGACGTTTTGTCTTTCTTTTGTTCGATGCGCAAAATATTGGCCGCCCGTTTGTGCGCCGCCAACAGATTCGCCCCATCGTCCGATCCCACAAACCCGGACAAGGCCTCGACCCGCGCCAACAGCCGCACAAGATCGCCTTTCCCACCAAGAGCAAACACCGCGTCAATTAAATCATGGCGTACGCCTTGGGATTTTAAGTGAACTTTAAGGCGGTCGGCGAAGAAAGAGAGAAGATTGACGGCAATATCTTTGCCCCCCGCCTTGGCAAACACGTCCAACAACGGCAATCTCAGTTTATTTTCAATGATGATCCGGATCACGCCCAAGGCGGCCCGACGAAGCGCAAACGGATCTTTGGACCCGGTCGGTTTTTCATCAATGGTCCAAAAACCCACCAGCGTATCAATTTTATCGGCCATAGCCACCGCCGTCGACACCGGTGCGGTTGGGCACGCATCGCCAGGACCGGCGGGGGAATAGTGTTCGGCTATGGCATTTGCAACGTCCAAAGCTTCGCCATCATTTAAAGCGTAATAACGACCGATGACGCCTTGGACTTCGGGGATTTCATAAACCATGCCCGTGACCAGATCGCATTTGCACAGTTCTGCGGCGCGTTGGGCGTGGGCTTTATCGGCTCCGATTTCGCCCGCGATGGACCCGGCCAAAGATTTCACACGATAAACTTTTTCGGCAACCGAGCCCAGCTTGGCGTGGAATACGATGTCTTTAAGCTTGGGCGCCAAATCCGCCAAAGATGTTTTGCGGTCTTGGTCCCAAAAGAATTTGGCATCCGACAAACGCGCCCGCAAAACACGTTCGTTGCCCGCCGTAATGGCTTTGCCACCGTCCGAGGCCACTTGGTTGGCAACGGTCAAAAAGTTCGGCGCCAACGTGCCATCGGATTTCAGCAACGAGAAATATTTTTGGTGCACCTTCATGGTGTCGGTGAGGACTTCGGGTGGAAGGTCCATAAAGCTTTCATCGATGTTGCCCAGCAACACAACTGGCCATTCCACAAGGCCTGTGACCTCTTGCAACAAACCTTCGTCTGGCTTGACGCTCAAACCCGCATCTGCCGCCAACTTCGCCGCTTGTTTTTCGATTGAAGCCCGGCGTTCAGCCGGGTCTAACATCACATGAGCGTCGTGTAGCTTGGTTTTGTAATCGGCGAAGTCAGAAACCGTAATTGCGTCCGGGTTTAAAAAACGGTGGCCAAAGGTTTGCCCATTGGCGCGAACGTCTTCATAAGCCACATCCACAACGTTGCCATCAAACAGGGCCAAAATGTTATGCAGCGGGCGCACCCAACGCTTTGTTGAGGTTCCCCACCGCATGGATTTTGGCCATGGCAAAGCCTCAAAAGCCGCCGTTAGAACTTTGGGCAAGACGTCTGAGGTTGGCGCGCCCTTTTTTTCAATCACGGCTACGTAAAACGTTTTGCCTTTGATGTCGCGTTGTTCGCAATCGTCAAGGCTCAGCCCCCCCAGCGATCCCAAAAAGCCTTTCAAAGCTTGTTCAGGGGCCGAGGTTTGCGGGCCTTTGCGTTCGTCTTTGACGTCCGCTTGCTTTTCGGGAAGCCCGTCAACCACCAGGCACAAACGACGCGGCGTGACATAGGCAGCCGAGCTGTCCCACGTCAGGCCAGCTTTTTTCAAGCCGTCTTCGATCAAGCGTTTTAAGTCCGCAGCAGCACGCGCTTGCATGCGGGCGGGAATTTCTTC
>JAESSV010000254.1 GCA_016763895.1 Magnetovibrio sp.
CGGATCATGGCTTGTTGATCGGTGGCAGACATGCTTTGCGCGTCTTCGATTTGTTGACGCGTTGGACCGGGAGCGGCGCCAGGAGAAACGCCGGGAGAAACGCCGGGAGCAAGGCTTGAGCTGCCGGTGGACCGTTCAAGGCGTTCGACCTGCATCATGGCATCCGCCATTTTGCCTTGTTCTCCCAAAACTTTATAAGCTTTTACAAGGCGCCTCCAACCTTCTAGATCGTTTGGATTGGCTTTCATTTTATCGGCCAAGCGTTTCACCATGGTTTGAATCATGGCTTGTTGATCTTCACCAGACATGCCTTGGGCGGCTTGAATTTGCTCTTGTGTGGGGCCTGTTGGTGCCGCCTGTGGCGTTGCGGCCAACATTTGTGCGTCTGGCACGTCCATGCCCATTTTGTCCGCCAAGGCTTTCATACGCGCCTGAATGGTGGGCACCCATTGACCATTGGATGGGGAAATGCGCAACAAGTCCGCATATTCCGTCATCGCAGCCTGAGCATCCCCCGACATTTGACGTTCTAGGGCCAAATAATAATAGGACATGGGATTTTTCGGCGACTTGGATTTGGCTTCTTTAAACAGCACGACCGCAGCGGGTGTCACCACTTCGCTTGCTTGCATAAACAAAGCTTCACCCAAAACCATCAACGCATCGGGATTCCGTTTGGTGAGAGGAACCAATTGCTCATACGCTTGAACCGATCCCCCCATGTCGCCAATCATTTGGCTGAATTGCCCCAGTCTGGCCCATAAATTGGGGTCGTCCGGGTTTTTTTTGATTTTGATCTTAAGGGCGGTAATCGTTTGACTGATTTGAGTCCTGCGGGCTTGGGCGTTGCCTCCGGCTGGTTTTTCTCGGGATGCAAACGGCATGTCTTTGAGTTGGGGCTGACCCATGTCAAAATACAGCGCAAATGCACCCACGGGGACCGTCACCACCACCACCAAGATCAACCACAAAGGAGCCGATGTATTTTTAACGCCTTCTGTGGTTTCGTTCGCCACCGCCAACATGCGGCGTTCAATTTCGGTGCGCGCGGACGTGGCTTGATCGTCGGACAACACGCCACGGTCCAAATCTTTGTCAATTTCGGTGAGCTGATCTTTGTAAACCGTTAAATCATAATCCGCACGGTCCGGGGACGTATCTTTTCGGTTTTTCAAAATCATCGGCAACACTAAGGCCGCCAGGGTCGCAATCGTTAATACAGCGGCAGAAATTCAAAGGGCAGTCATTCGTCGTCTTCTTTCAATAAAGCGTCTAGGCGTTTGCGTTCTTCATCACTTAAAGGGGCGGCTTGAGGATTAGGGGTGGCCATGTCCAAACCATCGTCCTTGCGACGACGGTAAAAAGACACCACGGCAAACATGCCAAAGACGGCAATCACCGCCGGGCCAATCCACAAAACATAGGTTGTCGATTTGAAGGGCGGGTCAAACAGCACAAAATCACCGTAACGATCCACCATATACGCCAACACTTGTTCGTCGCTGTCACCGTTGGTGATGCGTTCCCGAACCAGCACCCGCATGTCGCCAGCCAAGTCCGCATTGGACGCCCCGATGGGTTGGTTTTGGCAAACCACACAACGCAAAATTTTACCCAATTCACGGGCCCGGGCTTCCAACACAGGATCCGCGAGAATTTCGTTTGGTTCCAACGCAAAGGCCGCACTTGGAACCAAGGATGCCAAGGGGGCAACGACAAACAACGCCAAGGCAAACGCCACGGTAAAGGAGGGAGCTTTGAGGGTCATTCTTTTTGTAACTCCTGGATCAACGGCCATAATTTTTCTGTCCACACGCCGGCGTAAATGGGGCCGACTTGCTTGTAACGAATGACGCCTTTTTTATCGACGATGAAACTTTCAGGCCCCCCCGCAACACCAAAAGCAATCGCGGCTTTTGATTTGGGGTCGTCGCCAACGCGGGTATAAGGATTGCCATATCTGGCCAACCAGCGCGGCCCGGCGTCAACACTTTTTTCACGCCAATCCGCACCATAAATCGGCACCAGTTTTTGCGCTTTGATGTTCATCAAAAAAGGGTGTTCTTGCAAACAGGCGATGCACCACGAGCCAAAGAAATTCACGATGGTCACTTGGCCCGCCAAGTCTTTCGACCCCCAGCCTTGATCTGACCCTTTAATCGGGGCCAAATCAAAGGCCGGGATTTCCCGGTTGATCAACACGACGGAATGTCACGAACCGACTTTCCTTCGCTGACCAATATCAATTGCATCATCGAAAACCCACCCACAATCAGCAACACGGCCAAGGGGATGAAGTATGTTAGCTTCTTCATCGAACAATCCTTTGTTATTCAGCCGCAGCCATCTCAGGTTCCGCTTCTGAGCTGGGCTTGGCTTTTGACTTGGTCGGTGCGCCAATACGGTGACGCCTGTCGGTCAAACTCACAATCGAGCCCAACACCAACATCGCTGAGCCAAACCACAACCAAAGCACCAATGGATTATGATAAATACGCATCACATACCCATCCGTACTGTTGTCCTTTTTGCCCAGAGCAATATACAAATCCGCTAGGAATGTGGTTTGAATAGCCGCTTCTGTGGTCGGCATGGCTTTCACAGGGTATTCACGGTTTTCAGGGTACATGGTGACAAACGGAGCTCCGTTTTTTGTCACTTCAACCTTGGCCACGGTGGCGGTATAGTTTGGACCTTGAGCTTCGCGTACCCCAAGGAACGTATATTCATAGCCAGCCAAAATTGCGGTATCCCCAACTTGCATGACTTGAATGCTTTCTTGTTTCCACACGGTGGACCCAATCATGCCCGCCACGGCAATGCCCAAGCCCGCATGAGCCAAGGTCATCCCCCAAGCCGAACGGGGAATGGCAAAGAGCCGACGCAAGCTTTCCGCAATGGGAGCCTTAAACAATTTAATGCGCACAGCAATTTCGGTGTGCGTTCCCACCACCAACCATGCGGCCATACCACTGCCCAACACGGATAGGACCGTGGCTTTTTCGACCAGAAAACTGTTGGCGACAACGACAACAACAACAACACCAAGCGCAACAAACAACTGGTTAAAGGCACGCCCGATGTTGCCCCGTTTCCAAGACATCAAAGGCCCGAACGCCATCACAAGGATGGCCGGAGCCATCAACGGGATAAAGACCGAATTAAAGAAAGGCGGGCCAACAGAAACCTTGCCGCCACCCAACGCATCCAAAAACAACGGATACAAGGTGCCCAACAAAACCGCAGCCGCAGCAACGGTCATCAACAGATTGTTCAGCAAAAGCGAGCCTTCGCGAGAAACAGGCTGGAACAATCCGCCTGATTTCAACTGCGGAGCGCGAATGGCGAACAACGTAAACGATCCCCCCACCACGGCCACCAACAGACCCAAAATAAAGACCCCACGCGCCGGGTCAGAGGCAAACGAATGCACCGAAGACAACACGCCTGAACGCACAATAAAGGTGCCCAACAGAGAGAACGAGAACGCGACAATGGACAAGAAAATGGTCCAGCCTTTCAGCGTATTGCGTTTTTCCACCACGATGGATGAATGCAACAAAGCGGTGCCCACCAACCACGGCATAAACGA
>JAESSV010000255.1 GCA_016763895.1 Magnetovibrio sp.
AAGAACCAATTAAGAAACCAGCTCGCCATGACCATGGTAGAAGATGGTTCAAAGGCTCTTTTAACGCCTGGCGAGATTGAAAAAGTTATTAATGGAGAAAACGATCCCGTGGGGAACTTGATCCTGCGTGATGGCGACTTTACGAAAATTATCAATCGGCTGAGATCTAATCAAAGCGGTTATCCTGCGCTTGATAATGCTGGACTGCGCCTGGTCAGAGATAAAATCTTTAACGCCCCCAACGCGCCAGTCAGCTTTCCTTTCCTTTGGGACATGACGCGATCCGATTACGTGCAATGGAATGGTCTCGCCAGCAATGCCGGCGGAGGTCCCCTTGGGCGCAATACCGGGGAAGTCATTGGTGTTTTTGCCATCCTCGGTTGGCAGAAAGATACCCGGTGGCTGACCAGATTATTTGGCTTTAGCCTGTCGTCCTTGCTCAGCGGGCAGGATAAAAAGAAACATCAAATTTATTTCAAATCTTCCGTTGATCTGTTCAACCTGCAACGGTTGGAAAGCCATTTGGGTAAACTTGAATCTCCGGCATGGCCATTTTGCAAAAATAAGAAGGGCAATGATTATCTTCCGTCCAGCCTTCCCACTGACCGAAATGATTTTGATAAAGGGTGCAATTCAGGAGATCATCAATTTGATGCCAAGGCGTTGGAACATGGCCGTGTACTGTATGCACAATACTGTGAAAGCTGTCATGAATTGATCATACCCGATGCTTGGGATCGGTTGATGGTTAGTAATATGACAAAAGTAAACACAAAAGGAAGGGATGATTCAACATCCATCGGCACGGATAAGGTCATGGCCACGAACAGCGTCACATTCAAAGGCAAATCCGGTAATTTCAAGGATACCTACCAAACCGTTAGCGTGGGCCCGTTGGTGGTCACAGAAGATGCCCCCGTTGTTCAAGTGCTGACGGCCGCCGCAGCGGGAACCATCGGCACACCGGACGCCGACAAATGGTGGCCCCGACGTTTTGCCGAATATATTTATGCCCTCGGCATGACCTTTTTGGATAACCCGGTCAAAGAAAGTGTCAAGGCCGGCCAATATAATCCAGACACCACATCTGGTCCCTATAACTCACTTGTATCGTACCGTGCTCGATCATTGAATGGCATATGGGCAACCGCACCTTACCTGCACAATGGTTCTGTACCCAATCTTTATGAACTCTTATTGCCACCAAAACACCTCGACGATGTTGAAGGCGAACGGTGTAAGAAATATCGGTCCAGCAAAGGATTTATGATCGGCAAACGTGAATTTGATCCGGAAAATGTTGGCTTTGTGAGCCAGGGTTATACAGACGGGTTCTTCTTTGACACGACCATCCCCGGAAACACCAACACAGGCCACGAATACGGGGCCTGTGCCATGACCAACACCCAACGTATGGACCTGCTTGAATACCTCAAGTCCCTTTAAACACCTTAAGAGTCAGAAACAAAGGACACCGCAAATGATAAAAGCGTCCACGAATTACTTAAAAGTGTTTGATGGGGCACCGGAGGATCAAAAATATCCACTTGTCCAAGACTGGATGAAAAACGAGCCGTTGCCTCTTTTCAAACAGTTGCGCGCCGAGCGACCGGTGCTTGAAACACCCGAGTGTACGCTGATTGCTAATTTTATAGATGTTCGCGATATGCTGTCCATGCCCAAAATATTCACGGTTGATCTTTACAAACCAAAAATGGGGGTCACCAAAACGGAAGAAGGGTTTTTGATGGCTCATGACGATGATGCCCTGCATTACCGGGAAAAATCGATCATGCAAGGTTTGTTGAATCGAGATGACTTGCCACGTGTCCGCAAATTGGTCGCCACAACCAGCGCAAATATTCTTGATAAAGCACAAGGACATATCGAACTTGTCAACGAATATTGCCGCAAGGTCCCTGTTCATTTGGTTAAAGACTATTTTGGTCTCGACGGCATTGATGGCGATGACTTGATCCGTTGGTCGTATTGGAACCAATATGATGCTTTCAACAACCAACCTTTTGATATGCGGTCCGATGAAGATTATGACAAAATTGTCGCCCTACACGATGCGGCTTCGGAAGAATTGGTGGTCTACATTGCCGGGTTGATGGGGCGCACGTTGCTCCGCGTGAAGATCATGGACTTTTTGTACATGATTTTAAACCCGGTGCAAAAGCTGATCTATCGCATCCTCGGCATGACCTTGCCCCAACCGCCCGATAACATGGTGTTGCGCATTGTGCGGTCTAAATTCGCAAAAGAGGTTGATTTCCCGCTGACCCGCATGGGCATCAATGCAGGTGGTCTTTTGATCGGCGCCATCGAAACAACATCACAGGCCGTCTCTCAGGTGATCCAATTTTTTATTGATCGCCCCGATCTTCACCAAAAAGCAAAAAACCTGGCGCGCCAGGATGATACCCAAGCCTTTGACGCCATGGTGTGGGAAGCCTTGCGTTTTGTGCCAATCCGAACCGATATTTTCCGCCAAGCCGCAAGTGATTACACCATCGCCAAAGGCACCAGCCACGAAACAGACATCAAATCTGGCACAATTGTGCGGATGCTGACCCAATCGGCTATGTTTGACCCTTACGCCTATGAAGACCCGGATACGTTCAACCCGGATCGCATATTTGACCACAACTTCGCATTAGGTTTCGGCTCGCACGAATGCCTTGGAAAATACGTCGGCATGGAATTGATCCCCGAAATGGTGCGAAACGTCATGATCCTCAGTAATCTCAAGGGGGATGGGGACGGCATCAGCTACCGCAATGAAACATTCCCGGACTTCGACGGCCCATTTCCCGAAAAATATAAAGTGTCTTGGTCCTAAAGGCCCTTTTACAAGCGGCAAAATAATGGGGTCGTCATCGAAATCCGGTGCGTTCCCTTTCGCCCGCGTTTCTCGACCAACCCAGGAAACGACATTTCAGGGGGCAATTGCTCCAAAAACCTTTACCCCATATTTTTATTCTGTAATTTCTTCTCTAGGACTGGCCCTGTTCATTCTCATGCATCAAACGCCGTCTTGCTTGTTTAAAAGTCATGTTTTCCCGGTTCGAAAAGGAAGAACGGCTAGACCTAAACCCATTACAGAAGCTCAAAATCACCATACGAAAACCCCAAAGGTTGCCGCGTGACTGCCCCCGTAACGAATTGCAAGTAAGACAAACGGGCACGAATTTTCAAGGTTTGGGTATCTGCAACGGCCAATAAGGCCTGCCCTTTGTCGAG
>JAESSV010000256.1 GCA_016763895.1 Magnetovibrio sp.
AAGTGATCGATGTCGATTAAGATCAAAGCTAAATCTTGGTTATAACGATGACTAACCGAAATCTGGCGGTCCAGTTCAATTTGTATGAAGCCCCGATTGCGAAGGCCAGTCAGGCTGTCGGTGATAGACTTTTCAACGGCTTCTTCGGTGAGCACCTGCAAGGCTTCATAACGTCTGGCCGCGACGATGGTAATGCCAAATTGATAAGTCAGGTTTTCGATATATTGCAAATCACGATCCGTGGGTGTCGAGGTATACGCCAAGATCAAAACGCCAAGGACTTTGTTGTTGTAATTTATGGGCTGTAAAATCACCGCCTTGGGGGCAATGGAGCCAATACCGGTATCAATGTAAAAGCCTTCCACCGCATCCGCGCTAACCACCATGGCCTCATTGGCATTGTAGGCTTGTCCGACGAGCCCAGATGTGGATGACATAGATTTTTTAGCCTCGTCCGAAGTCCCATGAGAAACAACACAATCAAGCTCTTTTGTTTTTTCATTAAATAAATACAAAGCGCTGAGCGGGGAGGGGTGCCAATTGGAATGGGACAGCAAGGCATCTGAAATGGCTTGCGATAAATCATAGTTCGACGAGCATGATGTTACGGCCTGGCTAAAGGATTGGTCGTAATGGGCTTGTAATTTAAGCGCTTCTGTACGGCTGCGAACGCTTTCGCGCATTTTATTAAAGGCTTTGACCAGCTTCCCAATTTCATCGTCGTTTATAATGGAAAGCTCTTTCACTTCTCCCCGGCGCCCAATTTTTTGGCATAGCTGGCGAGCTTAATCAGGGGGGTTACCACGCTGGTTTGGATTTTATATCCTAAGATGACGATGAGAAAAATCAGCAGCAGAGCTTCGGTTATAAAGAGCGAATAAACAAAATCTTGATCTTTGACATATTGGGCTCTGCGGATTTGTAAAAGGTCATGTTCAATAGCCTTAAATTCTTCGATATGAAGCCGCAGAGAATCCATGATTGTTTTTCCGACGTCAGATTGCACAATCGCCAAGGCTTTATCTTTTTGTCCTTGAATGGACAAGGAAATGGTGTCGTTTAATTCATCTTTTTTCTTGTTTATGAGTTCTTCTATGCGGTTCAGACGAAATTGTTGCGTTGGGTTGTTCTTGGTCAAGGATTTGAGAGCCGCCAAGCTTTTTATGGTTTCCGTCAAGCCAGTATTATAGGGAGCTAAATAGGCATCGTCATGGGTGAGTAAAAAACCACGTTGTCCTGTTTCTGTATCGATCAATCGTGTCAAAAGATGATCACTTTCAGCAATGACTTTGTGGGCAAGCATGACCCATTGATCTTGTTTTGAAGCATTATTTTCAACGGCCACAATAAACCCAAAGTTGCTGATGATGATAATGATCAGCAAACCAAAAGAGATCAGAAATTTAGCGCGTATTCCCAACTGCATAGTCGTTACTCCCTTACGGCACACAATATTTTGTTTTTATAGTTTATATGATAAATCATTTTTTAAATATTGTCATTTTTTTGAATAGATACTTGACTTATGTTGTTATTTCTATATTTCTAGAAATATGAATAAGTCAGAAGCCATTCAAGCCTTAACGGCTCTTGCACATGACACGCGTCTAGACGTTTTTCGTTTATTGGTTGAGGCGGGACCCGAAGGCCTTGCCATTGGGAATATCGGTGAAATGCTTGATGTTCCGGCGGCAACTTTGAATCACCATATGACGCTCATGAAGCAAGCTGGACTCGTGAAATGCATGCGTGCCGGGCGTAAATTGATTCACAGCGCGGACTATGACCGGATGGATGCGATGCTGTCTTACCTCACCAAAAATTGCTGCCAAGGCAGCGCATGTTTTCCAGGCAAAGGATCTGCTCATGACTGACCAAATATTGAAAGACCATACGGTGCGTAAAACGGTCCGGGATAATTATGCAAAAATCGCAGAAAGTGGCGGAAATTCAGGCTGTTGTGGCCCAACTTCAGACTCTGGATCAGACTCTGGCGGTTGTTGTGGGCCTGCGGATGATGTTGAAATTCCCTCCGCAGAAGCCATGAGCGCTTTTTTTGGCTATTCCGATGAAGAAATGGCGGCGGTTCCCGAAGGCGCAAACCTCGGCCTTGGCTGTGGCAATCCTCAAGCCATTGCCGACATGAAAGCCGGGGAAGTGGTGGTCGATTTGGGATCTGGTGCCGGGTTTGACGCTTTTTTAGCCGCAGGTAAAATTGGCGAAACCGGGCGTGTGATTGGCATTGATATGACCCATGAAATGTTGTCAAAGGCGCGCGCGAATGCGAAAAAAGGGGGGTATAAAAATACCGAATTCCGATTGGGAGAAATTGAATATATGCCCATCGCAAATGACACGGCGGATGTTATTATTTCCAACTGTGTAATCAATTTATCGCCCGACAAAGCCCAAGTTTTACGGGAATCCTTTCGTATTTTAAAGCCCGGCGGACGTTTGGCCATTTCCGATGTGGTGGCAACCGCACCTTTTCCCGATGATTTTGCGGATGACGATCACTTGTTGTCGGGTTGTGTCACCGGGGCCAGTCTGGTCGAAGATTTGCACCGCTGGATGAGCGATTCTGGGTTTTCGGATATCTTGATCGACATCAAAGAAGAAAGCCGCGAAGGCATCGCCGATTGGGCGCCCGGTCGTGGTATTGAAAAATATGTGGTGTCTGCAATCATCACAGCTAACAAACCTGGGGCTAACAAACCGGGGGCTAAAAAACCTGGTGCTAAAAAACCGGGTAGCGGCGGCGGCTGTTGTTGATTATAAGGGTTCCATGACAATAGATTCAAAGCTCCGCCATCCAGAAAAAGCGCACAAGCCGGACAATCCGAGCCCGCGCAAGCCCAAGTGGATTCGTGTAAAGGCCCCAACATCCAAGGCCTATAACGAAACCCGACGTCTGATGCGGGAAAAAAACTTGCACACCGTGTGCGAAGAAGCGGCTTGCCCGAACATTGGTGAATGTTGGTCGCAACGCCATGCCACCGTGATGATTCTGGGCGAAATTTGCACACGGGCTTGCGCCTTTTGCAATGTTGCCACAGGGAAACCCAATGGTGTTGATCCGTTAGAGCCTGAAAATACCGGAATCGCGGCCCGGGAATTGGGCTTAAAGCATATGGTGATCACATCCGTAGACAGAGACGACCTTGCTGATGGCGGAGCAACTCAATTTGCCCAGTCCATTCAAAAAGTCCATGATCTTTCGCCAACCACAACGGTCGAAGTCTTAACCCCTGATTTTCGCGGTAAAGACGGAGCCCTTGAAATCGTGATCGCGGCCCGCCCGGACGTGTTTAACCACAATTTGGAAACGGTGCCTTCCATCTATGCCCAAATCCGACCCGGGGCGCGTTATGAGCATTCTTTGGCCTTGTTGAAACAAGCGAAAGTGCTTGACCCTGAAGTCTTTACCAAGTCGGGCATTATGGTCGGGCTCGGCGAGACATTTGATCAAGTTCTTGTGGTCATGGATGACATGAGAGCCGCCAATGTGGACTTTCTCACCATCGGTCAATATCTGCAACCCACGCCCAAACATGTTGGTGTTGATCGTTTTGTTGATCCCAAAGAATTTGAAGAGTACAGCCGCATTGCCTTGGAAAAAGGCTTTCTGCATGTGGCGGCGACTCCCATGACCCGGTCCAGTTATCACGCAGATGCAGACTTTGCGGCCCTTAAGGCCGCACGCTTGGCCAAGCTTCGGGGGGAATAGGCGCATGCCCCGCCATTCAGAAGTTCGTAATCTGACCTTTTCCGCCTTGCAAATGTTTGATTTGGTTCTGGATGTGGTCAAATATCCAGAATTTTTGCCGTGGTGCGTGGCGACGCGGGTGAAGTCCAAGGTCTATGATAGCAAAAGTGGCGATAGCAAAAGTGGCGATGGCGAAAAGGGCGAAATGGTTGCCGATATGGCGGTGGGGTTCAAGATGATACAAGAACGCTATACGTCGCGGATTACGTTTGAGACGCCTTTCCACATTCACATCACCGACATCGGAGGCCCGTTTAAAAAACTGGAAACCGATTGGCGCTTTGTGCCCACCGCTGATGGTTGTGAGGTGGATTTTCAAATAGATTTTGAATTCCGCTCGGCTCTTTTGGAAAGAGTCATGGGCGGGGTGTTTGCCGATGCCGCTCATAAAATGATGCAGGCTTTTATCACGCGTGCCGAAACCGTTTATACTTAATTCGTAGCCGCCTTAATCAGCATTCTTATTGCAGCCTCAACGGCTTGCATGCGGACTTCTGTGCGATCCCCTTTGAAAAAGTGTTCTTCGTGAGCCGTTGTACGGCCCAGTCGTGCGGTGGCGATGTGGACCAGACCTACGGGTTTTGTTTCTGTTGCTCCCCCGGGGCCGGCAATTCCGGTGATGGAAACGCTGAGATTGGCATCCGATCTTTTGATGGCACCTTCGGCCATGGCGCGGGCACAGATTTCAGAAACGGCACCATGGGCCATAAAGACATGGGCCTGAACCCCCAACATTTCGCCTTTGGATTGATTTGAATAACAGATAAAACCCCGACCAAATATGGACGATGCGACAGGAATAGATGAAATCAACGCATTGACCAATCCTCCGGTGCATGATTCCGCGACCGTTACCCTGAGTTTATTCTTGGTGCACGTTTTCAACAGTTCTTCTGATAAAAGAGTTAAGTGTTTGGGAAACATTTAGAGCAATCCTTCCATAATTGGGGAGCCGAAACGTAAAATAGCATAAAGACAGGCCAGTCCAAATAGGCCTGCGAAAATATCATCCAGCATCACACCCCAAGCCCCGGCCAAGGATTTGTCCGCCCATGATATGGGCCAAGGCTTGAAAATATCAAACAGCCTAAACAGCACAAAACTGATCAGATAATAAACGGGGTCAAGGGGCGCCAACAGCAACACCATCCATTGCCCGGCGACTTCATCAATGACGACGGGGCCCGGATCATGCACGCCGGATCGATCCATGTAGTCCTTGGCCGCCCAAAGCCCAATAACAAAGACCACTCCCGAAGCAATGGCCAAAACCCAGACGCCCCACATTTGGACCATAATCCAGGCAAAGGGCAGGGCCGCAAGTGACCCCCAAGTGCCTGGGGCCTTGGGTAAATATCCTGAGCCAAACCACGTGGCAAGCAAAACACCGGGGTGGCGCAAGTTTGGGCGTGAATTTGGGTGACTTGGGGAAGGCTGTTGGTTCATCAATTTTGCAGACTCGTTCCGAAAGGGGAGATTCTTGACACCAACCTAGCAAAAATAAAGCAAAGTGGCACCTTTTCTTGCGGGTATAGTCTGAATAGATTATTTCTATTTGAAGATATTTTGAAGGAGCCCTGCGGGTTTAGATAAATGATATAAATCACTAAATATGTGCAAGCTTGGTCTGTTTTTTGAGCAATAACAATCACACCACAAGGCAAAATAGCTTGCCACAAGGCATTCATACGGATAGCTTTGGGGCATAATTTAATTTTTGGGGGAGCAACGGCGATTTTCGATGCTGCCCATCTGAATGTTTTTAATAATACATTTTCACAAGGCGTGTTCACAACGTACTGCAAAGGGTGTGTGCACATTGTACCGCAATAAGGGGGCTTGTACATGACGGACGAACGACATCAGGACCCGTCGTTTATGCAAACGGTAATCGGGTGGGCCGACGAACGTCTGGACACCTTTTTTCCGTTTCGTCAAATCGTGTTCAGGAGTGAAGGCCGTACAAAGTGCCTGAATTTTTCTTCCCGGTTTCAAGGCTCTGTTGCGAGTGTTGCGCTTGGCTTTACCGCTTGGGTTGTCTTTTCCACGACCAGTGTCTTTCTGCACGAGATTCAATTGGCACAAAAAGATGCTGAAATTGCGGATGTCCGGGTGGCATACCGCTCTTTGATGGGCGAAGTTGCCGACTATCAAAAACGGTTTTCAAACGTTGTTCGTGATCTTGAAGCCAACCAATCCATGATGATGAGTTTGGCGGGGCAAAACACCAAAATTCAAAAAGATCTGAGAAATTTAAAATCTTCACGCAAAGCCCGCGCCAAGGTTGATGCGGATCGTACGGCGATGACCAAGCAATTGGGCGATGTTGAAACGCAAATGCAATCTTTGGCTCAACGCAACTTTTCCCTCAAAGATGACATGGCTTCGATCGACACGGATTTGCAAGATGCTTTGACCGAACGCAACACGGCCTTGATGGAAAGCACACAAATGCGCTATGACATCAAGCTGTTGGAAAACCAATTGGTGCAATTGGAAGACAAAGAAAACGGTACCGTTGAACGGCTTACCGAGCAATCTGATAACTTTATCGCCAGCATGGAAAGCCTCATTGAAATGGCTGGTCTTAATGTCGAAGACTTGATGGCTGGCGACGAAGAATTGGTGGCGGGTCAAGGTGGACCTTTTATCGCGCTTAAAGCGGATACGCGTCCCGGTGGCCGTTTGAAATCAAAATTACAAATCTTGGAAAATCGCCTGGCATATACGGACAGTCTGCAAAAGGTCATTAAAAAGATGCCGTTTGCACCACCGTTGCTCGGTTATTATATGACTTCAAAATTTGGCAAACGCCGTGATCCCGTCAATCGTCGTTGGTCCATGCACTATGGTTTGGACTTTGGGTCTTCGCCTCGGGCATCGATCTTGGCAACGGCTGCGGGCACGGTTACGCATGCCGGGTGGAAAGGTAATTATGGCAAACTGGTTGAGATTGATCATGGGGCTGGCATCAAAACCCGCTACGCTCACATGTCGAAAGTCACCGTAACAAAAGGCCAAAAAGTCAAGTTTGGGCAACGTATTGGGCGCATTGGCAGCACCGGGCGCAGCACCGGAAATCATTTGCACTACGAAATTATGTTCCATGACAAAGGCATAGACCCCATGAAATTTATTAAGGCAGGACGCAATGTTTTCCAGGAATAAAAAAAACAAAACCTCAGGAACCCTCGTACGTATGGTTCCGTCCATCATCAGCATAGATCTAACGATCAAGGGTGACTTGGAAAGCGCTGGCGAGATTCAAGTGGATGGACAAGTGGATGGTGACATCCGCTCGCAAGTTCTCTTGGTCGGTAAAAAAGCGACGGTAAATGGCGAAATTTATGCTGAAACCGTGCGTGTTCATGGCAACGTAAATGGTCAAATCAAAGCAAAATTTGTGAATTTAGCAAAATCGGCTCGGGTCGTTGGCGATATTCACCATGAAAATCTCTCTATTCAAGAGGGAGCGTTCCTGGAGGGGCGCATGGTGCACATGAACGAACAGGAGTACAAAAGACTGTACCTGCTTCTGCTCAGGCTCCTCAGGATCAGGCTCCTCAAACTCAGGCTCCTCAAACTCAGGCTCCCCAGGCATCAACCTCTCAGCAGAAATCGCAAGCTCCCGCAAATGTTGCACAGCCGTCGAGCAATGGAAAACCCGCAGAAGATCGCGTTAATCTGGTTGTTAAGACGGGTCAAAAGCCGGGAACAAAAAGTTCGCAGCCCCAAAATAACGCTCACCAAGCTTCCAACAAAGCCAATGCCGGGAAAACCGCATAAGCTTTACGTTGGTCTTAAACTCTGGGTTAGGCGGCCTGTTTCTGGGTTAGGCCTAACTCTGGGTTAAGCCTAACTTTAGGTTAAGCCAGTCTTTAGGTTAAGCCAGTCTTTAGGTTAAGCCTGTCACGGGGGCTTTAGGTTAGGGGGCGTATTGCTTGTTGGGTGCTGAGTTTAATGCGGTACACACCAAGATTTTCCAGAACCCTTTGGACGTAGTTACGGGTTTCTGTATAGGGGATCATTTCGATCCAATCGATTATATCTATGGCCTTGGTGCGGGGATCCCCAAAGGTTTTTACCCATCGGTTTACCCGGTGTGGGCCTGCGTTGTATGCGGCCAGGGCCATGGGGTAAGACCCGTTAAATTTCCCCACCATGTCTGATAAATACACCTGCCCGATGATCAGGTTATAGTTGGCATCGCGGCTGAGGCGATCGCGGTCATAGGGCAAGCGGTTATCGCGCGCCACACGTTTGGCCGTGGCGGGCATGACTTGCATAAGCCCCCTGGCTCCGGCATGGCTTTTGGCGCTGAAATAAAAGGCACTTTCCTGACGAATAACGGCCAACACCAAGGGGGTTTCTACGGGGTTGGTCAGAACTTTATGGTGGGGCGGTTTCAGGGCCGGATAGCTTACATTGCCCAAGGGTGTGCCGGCGCGTTCAGATAATTTCGCGACACGAATGGCTAAATCTGGACGCCCATAGCGGGTCGCGAAATCAGCGGTCATTTTTTTCCATGGCCCAGTTGCGTGGGCATCGGCCAGATGGATAATAAAGGGGCGCATGCGTTGACGTTCACCGATTTCTGCCAGAATTTGAGCGGCACGGTGCAGGTGGTTGTTTTTAAACGCGGTGATCAAAGCCTGGTTCGGGCGCAGGACTTCGGATAATCGCGGCAGGCTGATGCCGTTGCCCAATCGGGCAGAGGCCAATTGCCCATAATAGGTGGTGGGGTACTGGGCTGCTTTTGCAAACCAGGCTCGGGCTTGTTTTATGTGTCCCAAGACCAAAGTTGCTCGCCCCGACCAGTATGCGCCGCGAGACTTGGAAATGGGGTAATTTACCACTTTTAACATGTTCGAAAAATGCTTAAGCGCACTTTTCGGCTTGTTTAAGAATCGCAACTGAATCCATCCGCTCAGCCATTCTGCATCTGAATACTTTGCGGCCATAGTGGGGGAAAGACCGTGGCGGCTGGTTAAGATATAGGCTTTTTTCGGTTGGTTCTTTTGCAGGTACGTGCGGGCCAGAAAGGCGCGTTCCGTCCACCATTTATCGGGGCGAATAAGGTCGCCTTTAAAGTCTATGATCAGTTGGGCCGCATCGTCGGATCGATTTTTTCGTCGCCGCCACCGGGCGCGTTCATATATAAGCCCCGCATGGTCAATCAGGTGGGGTGCGCTTTTTTGCAAGATGCGTATGGCCTTGTCGACATTGCCTTCGCGGCGCATCAACCACAATCTTGCCACCGCCAGCTTGCGGGTGGGGTCATCAACCTTCCAAATCTGTCGTCGGGCTGGCCAAAACCGTTCCGCCCACACCAGGCGTTCTAAACGGGCTTTGTTATCGGCCACCGTGATGAGGCGTTTGTGGCGGCGGTAAAAATTTTTTTCTTGAGCCTTTGTAAAATTACCTTTGATCCACAACGCGCGGATCACTTGGGATGTTTTGGCACTGGGCTCTAGTTTTAAGTGGGCTTCGGCTTCACGGACCCGGCCCTGGTTTGAAACCGGTCCCCCCATGACTTGAAACCAAGCCAAAACGTCTTGGGGGGGAAGCGACGGCATGGTTTCTTCGGCACGTTTCATCAAGGTGCGGCGTTTGGGCCAATCTTGACCTTGGTCTTTGGTTTGATCCAAAAACCGCCTGATATCGGAAAACCGGGACGGAGAACGTCTTGCCGTTAAGGACTGCCACAGCAAAAGGCGCTTTAAATCAGCATCTTTTATTTTGCGGGTCAGTCTTTTCGCATCCTTAAAACGATTGCGATCCAGAGCCTTGAAAGCTTTTTTTGCCAATTTCGCATCTGAGCGAGACACCAACGTTGGCGGGGGCAAAAAACGATCGGGGTATAAAAGCCGAACATCTGGCTTGCGTGGCGGCAAAGGGGCCGGGGTTTGTTTGGCCTGAGCAGAACGGCTTATGCCAATCCAGAAAACGCCCAACAAAGCCACAAAAAGTGCCACAGATTTGATCCGTGTTTTGGTTCGTTTCTGTATCTGACAAGCGATCAGAAGGCGTGCAATCCAAACCATTTGTTGTCCCTGTGTGCGAATCTTTAACGCAAAGGGTAGCGGCAATGAAACAGTCCCTCAAGGGTGTCTAAATTCCTTTGTTGCCGCAGAGATTGAGAGGCGCTAAGTTCGCTTCAAATAAACAAGCGCTTTGTGAAGTGCTTATCCAAGGAGAACGTTGATGTTTAAGGGGTCCTTTGTCGCTTTGGTGACGCCATTTACCAATGGTGAGATCAATGATGATGAATATCAGTCCTTTGTCGATTGGCAAGTGAATGAAGGCACGCATGGTTTGGTGCCCTGTGGAACCACGGGGGAATCGCCAACCATGTCCCATGGGGAACACAAACACGTCACCGAGCTTTGTATCGAAGCGGCGGCGGGGCGTGTGCCCGTGGTTGCGGGGGCGGGGTCAAACTCAACAGCCGAAGCCGTTGATTTGGCAACCCATGCGGAAGCAACCGGGGCGGATGCGATTCTGGTGGTGTCTCCGTATTACAACAAACCCACTCAAGCCGGTTTGTTTGCGCACTATGAGGCCATTAACAATGCCGTGGGCTTGCCTATTATTGTGTACAATATTCCGGGCCGATCCATCGTGAACATCGACATTGGCACCATGAAAAAGATCTCAGCTTTGTCAAATGTCGTTGGCGTGAAAGATGCCACGGCTGATTTGTCTTTGCCGGCTCAAGTTCGCCGTGAAATTGGCGCTGATTTTTGTCAGCTTTCGGGCGAAGACGCGACCGTCATTCCATTTTTGGCCGCAGGGGGGCATGGCTGTATTTCCGTCACCGCGAATGTTGCTCCTGCGTTGTGTGCGGAACAACACAACGCCTGGAACCGTGGCGATGTCGCCGGGGCTCAGGCGGTTCAAGACAAACTTGTGAATCTTCACCAGGCCATGTTTTGTGAAAGCAGCCCCGGTCCGGCGATATATGCCGTAAAATTGCTGGGCTTTTGTTCGGACGAAATGCGTCTGCCTTTGGTGGGCATTTCCGATGCCTCCAAAGCCCAGGTCGAAGCCGCTGTTTTTGAATTGGGATTGTTGGGCTAAGAATCAGTCATGGCCAAAAAGAAAAAAAAGAAACACGCACCTGACGGTGATATTGTGGCGCAAAACCGCAAGGCTCGTTTCGATTATTATATCGAAGACACGTTCGAAGCGGGCATCATGTTGATGGGGTCCGAAGTCAAATCCTTGCGCAAGGGTTCGACCAGCATAGCCGAATCTTACGCTCAAGATAAAGATGGTGATTTATACCTGCTCAATGCCCATATCCCCGAATACGAAGCCGCAGCCCAACACACCGGGCATCAAGACCCCCGGCGTCCGCGTAGATTGTTGCTGCACCGCCGGGAAATTGACCGGTTGATGATGTCCATTGCGCGGGGCGGTTACACGCTTGTGCCACTCAGTATCTATTTTAATGATCGCGGGTTTGCGAAAGTTGAATTGGGCTTAGGTAAAGGGAAAAACAAAGGCGATAAGCGCCAAACGTCCAAAGACCGTGACTGGAAGCGCGACAAAGCGCGGATGTTGAGCCACAGCCAGCGAGACTAAACAGCCAGCGTGACTAAACAGTTAGCGAGACTAAACAGTTAGCGAGACTAACTTAAAGATGACCGGAACCTGAAAATGACCGACAAACCCCGTCTTCCCCCCGGGCAAAACTTAACTCAAAAATTCCCTATTCTTGATTTGGGGCAACAGCCCGATATTGCCCCTGAGGACTTTCGCTTAACCGCCTCTGGTTTGATCGAAAACCCCATAGATTGGGGCTGGGATGATTTCCAGGCCCAACCCCAAGTGCACCTCACCACGGATATACATTGTGTCACCACATGGTCGCGATTTGACAATGATTGGGCCGGCGTTTCGGCAAAACATTTCCTGTCGGTGGTGCGGCCAAAGCCAGAAGCGAAGTTTTTGGTCTTTCACAGCCACGACGGTTACACCACAAATTTACCGCTGGAGGCCTTTGACGACGATGACGTGATCTTGGCCCACAGCTGGAACGGGGCACCCGTGTCTCGCGAACATGGCGGCCCCGTGCGGCCTATTATCCCTAAGCTTTATCTTTGGAAAAGTGCCAAGTGGGTCAAGCACATTACGTTTTTGGAAAAAGACGAGCCGGGCTATTGGGAAGTTCGGGGATATCACAACAACGGAGATCCGTGGAAAGAAGAACGTTTTGGCTAAGGTGGGGCTAATTCATGACCCGATATTTAGGCAGGGTAACGGTGACCGTTGTGCCCGCATTAATCTCACTTCGAATATCGAATTTCCCCCCATGTTCTTCGACCAGTTTTTGCGTTAACGGTAAGCCCAAGCCCGTGCCTTGGTGTTTGCGGGCCAGGCTTCCATCGACCTGACCAAATTGGGTCATGGCAAGGGCTAGATTTTTTGAAGACATGCCAATACCGGTATCTGCAAACACTATTTTGAGGCTGCCCGTTTCGTCCAACGCTAGGGTGACCGAGACATGCCCGCCTTTTTCGGTGAATTTTGCGGAATTGGACAATATATTCAAAGCAATTTGCTTGATGCGACGTTTATCCGCTTTGATTGTGGGTAAGTTTTTTGCGTAATTCGTGGTGAAGGTAATTTTGTTTGCCTCCAGTCTTGGGGCAATTAAGCGCATGGACGTATCCAGCACTTCAGCAATATCTAAAACATCGTCATACAGATTGAGCTGGCCAGCTTCAATGGATGAGAAATCTAAAATATCATTGATCAGTTCCAACAGATGCACACCAGAAATGTTTATATCCCTTGCATATTCCATATATTTTTCATTGGTAAAGGGGCCAAAGACTTGATTGATCAT
>JAESSV010000257.1 GCA_016763895.1 Magnetovibrio sp.
CAGTGGAGCCGCCGTTTTATTTCGTCTTAAGGTCGTTTGTCTCATGCCAACTTACAAGATGGCATTATCCGAAGTTAATCGTGGTGGGATCGCAATATTGACGTTTAGACTTAAGCTTTCGACAAAGATCAACAGCCGCACCATTGCTGGGCAAGGGACCTGCTTTCAAACGAAAGAACACCCCTTTCCCGCCGCCTAAGTCCACGCGTTCGATGCTTGTTTTCAAACCATTCAGTTGAGAGCCGAAACGCTTTCGAAGCTCTGCCCAACCACGCACGGCTGCTTTTTTCCGGCGGTACGAAGACAAATGCACTGCGGGTTGGAAGCCTGAAATGCTTTTACGATCAGTCTCAGTCTCAGAACCAGAGCCCGAACCACCTTCCATCACGGGCATCCGTGACCCCGCTGGCTGCATAGAGCTTTCGATCGCGGCACGTTCCTTGGCGTATTCATCCGAGGTAATAAGGTCTGCATTTTGCAGCAATTCCAACCTGCGCACGGCATCAGCGGCTTCCATCAAGCCCCGTGGAGGTGGCAAGGGATTTGCCCGCGCCATGGGGTTTTGCGGCATCAAGGCATCAATAATCATGGTCCGTTCGGCCGTATGTTGAGCCGGAGTGAGCGCCCGCATTTCCAAGGCCCTGCCGATGGCACGCAAACGCCCGGACACTTGATCGATGGATGGAACAGGGCGATCAAGCCCCGTCGCAGCGGGTTGAGAGGTTAAGGGCAACAATGAACCAACGTTGACTTTGCGCCGCACAAGGAATTCATCTTGGGTGATCAAACCTTGGTCCAACAAGGAGCGCATGGCGTTAAACCGGGCCACTACATTCAGGTCCGCCTCTTTAAACATAGGAGCAGCGGCAACAGGCCCCCGTGATTGAGTTTGCCGTCCAAAAGATGGGGATGGATGTAAGGTTTGGGATGACATTTGAGGCTGAGGAGCCGCTTGCCCCGGTCGTATGCTCCCTGGTCGTGTGCTCCCTGGTCCTATGCTCCCGGGTCGAGTGAATCCAGGTTGTTGTGACGGCATCGATTGTGCCATTTGGGAGGAAGAAATCGGTTGGTGGACCATGCCCCCGCTGCGCAACAACTCTAAATTCACTTCAGCAATATCAATAATGGGGTGGGTTTGTTTATCCGCCCAAATCAAAATTTCATCAATCGGAACCGGGCGAATGGCGAGAATTTGTTCATAAAGTTGACGAGCACGACTGGGCTGTCCTGTATTTTGGTAAACCAGTGCCAAACCATATAAAGCATGAACATCATTTGGGTTTGCTTTTAAGGCCCTGTCAAAATAGCCTTGAGCTTGGACATTGTCTCCTTTTGCCATGGCGGCAATACCCAATTCAGCATAGTCGTTTATGGCTGATCCGGGGAATGTCCAAAAAGACGATTGAAAAATTTGGCCTTGCCCCAACGCCCCGCACGCGGACAATGTCCCGGTGATCATGGCAATAGCAGCAAGACGTAAGCAGGTACGGTTCACGTTTAGTCCCCTCTGTAGAGGCACCGCTAAGGTGTTTGCCTTCTTAACGGTGCTCCGAATCGTTTTTACGAAATTGAGTTAATGTTAACGCGTGAGTCTTAAAGGATTCTTTCTGAGTTGGCTAAAAAATCTAACGACCTCAACCACCGCCACCTTCACCGCCACCCTTACTGCCGCCCAACACACGGTTTTTCATTAATTCTATAAACTCATTCGCAACACGGCTACAGCCACGAGCCGAAGGGAACCTGCTCATAACCCCCTTTCTTACATTTTTGTCGGGGTCTTGTGCCAAGATAACAATTTGACTAATAAGAGGTTTTATAATGCCCGCTCTTTTTCTCAAAACAGCGTTCACTTGAGCCGCAAGCTCGTATTTCTTTTTTTCGAGAAAATCGACATTTATGTACCCATTTCTAAGAAGTGGCGCTGGATTTCTTTGAAAATAAGCGACAATGGCTTCTTTGACCCGCGGTTCATTCTGACAAACCTTGGCCAGTCTGCCGTCTTCAAAGGCGACTTCTGGCACCGTTAAAATAGGATATACGGCCTGCGTTGGCATTATGAGGCTGCCGGGTTTATTAACCCAAATGAGCGTGGGACTGATGCGGGCATGAGACTTAATAACCTCTTCCTTTGACTTGGCTTGGGCGGAACCGCACAGCGAAGCTAGAACAGTCACAGTCGTTAAAAGGCATAATACGCGTTTCGTCATAGAATCGTTCCCCGTTTCAATTCAAAACCATAGCACAATCATAAGTATTGTCACCAGCCGCCTGAATTTTCCCTGAACCGTTAAAGACGGACTTCGCCTTTCATAAACAGCACGGCACGTCCAGAAACTTTGACCCGATCGCCGTCAAGCTTGCATATCACGTCCCCGCCCCGCTGAGAAATTTGTCGTGCTTTTAAGTTGTCTTTTTTCAAGCGTCTTGCCCAATAGGGTGCCAACAGGGTGTGAGCCGAGCCGGTGACGGGGTCTTCGGCAACACCCACTTGGGGCGCAAAAAATCGGGATACAAAATCCAAATCCCCGTCCCCTTTGGCGGTCACCACCAAACCAAATTCAGCCAGCGCCGCAACGCTGCGTAAATTTGGTTTTAAGGTCTGCACCGCTTCTACGGACCCCAACACCGCCAGATGCATACCATTGCTGGCGATACAATAATCCAAAGCTTGACCTGCGATGGCGCGACTGAGTTCATCAGGATGGGGGGCCGGTTTAAAGGTACAGGCCGGGAAATCCATGGTGATAAGGCCGTCATCGTCCTGTGTGACGGTCAAAATACCGCTTCGCCCGGAAAATTTAACCACATCTTTGGCCCAGCCCAATTCATTAAACAGCACCCACGCGGTGGCCAAGGTTGCATGACCGCACAAGTCCACTTCCACAGACGGCGTGAACCAGCGCAAACCAAAGTCTGCGTTTCCACTTGGGTCGGGCACGACAAAAGCCGTTTCGGATAAGTTATTTTCGGCGGCCAAAGACTGCATAACGTCATCGCTTAACCATTCATCGGTCGGACATACGGCTGCGGGATTGCCGCAAAAGACTTCAGAAGCAAAGGAATCAATTTGGTATATGGGAATCACGTGAGACTCTCTATTCATCAAACAAGATATTAATGCGGCGATTTTGTTTGCCTTTATTTTCGATTTTACCAATGCGCATAGGGCCGATTTCACCCGTAGAATTCACATGTGTGCCGCCGCACGGCTGAAAATCGGTCGCTTGCACGTTGACCATACGAATGCGACCAGAACCTCGGGGCGGTTGAACCGACATGGTCCGTACAAGATCTGGGCTGGCGTCAAGTTCGGCATCCGTTATCCAACTGAACGTAAGGGGCAGATCCGCCGCAATCAATTTGTTCAAGGCATCGTTCAAGGCCACCTTGTCAGGGTTTGCGGGAATATTGAAATCAAGGCGGCTTTTCAGCTCGCCTATTTGCCCGCCGTTGACGTCTCCGTCCACCAACGCACACAACAAATGCAAACAGGTGTGCGTACGCATGAGCTTGTGACGCCGATCCCAATCGAGTTCAACCGTCACTTGGTCGCCCACTTTGGGCAAGACGGCCCCCGGTTCAAGAACATGAACAATGCCCGTTTCGCCCTTCAACGTATCGACAATGCCCACTTGGTTTCCTGAAAACGCAAGCGTGCCAACATCACCGGGTTGGCCCCCACCCTTGGGGTAAAAGACCGTTTGGTCCAAGGTGATGCCGTGTTCCGATATTTCGGTGACCAAGGCTTTGCATTGTTTCAGGTAACTGTCTTCGCGAAAAAGCTCTCGGGTCATCATGCGTCCCCTATTTTGTTTAAGGCCTGGGCCAAGGTGCCCTTGTCCACATTCCCACCCGAAAGAATAAGACCGATGCGTTTGCCCGCCTGTTGTTCTTTTTCTTTTAACAAGCCTGCCAAGGGTGTGGCGGCGGCGCCTTCGGCTA
>JAESSV010000258.1 GCA_016763895.1 Magnetovibrio sp.
ATTGTTTCTAGGGCTGCTGAGACTTCTTGTACGACGGTTTTTCCGGTGCCTTCACCCATCCCAATTTCTTTTTTAAGGCCCGCCATAACGGCGTCAAAGGTTGGGAGGTCAATCTTTGAAAACGATAGCATCAAAACAAAGAAAGCCATCAACAACGTAATGGCATCCGCATACGTGGCCAGCCAATCTTCGTCTTCGGGTTCTTCGCTTAGCTGAGGAGGGGGCACAATATAAACTCCGATTGTGGTGCTTCGTGGCGTTATCTACGAACTTTATCAATGCTGAAATGAATGGTCGGATCAAGATAGCTGTTCATTTTATCTTGGATGAAACGTGGGTTTTTATTGTCCGCCATTAAGACCAAACCTTCGGCAATAAGATAATTGCGAAAGCGGATAATTTGTTCACGTTGCATAATTTTGTTGGCAGCTGGCTTGTAAATCAATTGCGCAAAAACCACGCCATACAAAGTGGTGATCATCGCAATAGCCAAGGCTCCGCCCAACGCGCTTGGATCACCGCCCATGTTGTCGAGCATGATGATCAAACCAATAAGCGTACCAACCATACCAAAAGCCGGGGAGGCTGAGGCCAGGTATCTAAGAATATTCACTTGCACGGTGTTGCGACCAAATGAGGTTTCAATCAAGTTGGTCAAAATATCGCGGACTTCAGGTCCGGTATATCCACTGATCACCAAATCGACCCCAAAACGCAAAAATTTATCGCCGCGCGCCGCCTTTGCGGCTTCTTTTTCAAGGGCCGGAGGGCCACCTTTTTGCACAATATATGACCATTTGATCATGCGGCCTACTTCGGCTTTGAGGATATCGCGTCCCACCTTGGGGGTGAACATGATACGGCCAACAAGTTTGAGGGACAATAAAACATAGCGTGGTTCAAACGATATAAAACCAGCGGCCAGAGTCCCAAAAACAACCATAATAAAGCTTGCAAGGTCGAGGAAAATCGTCGGATCGTCTGTTGATATAAAGATCGCACCGATAAACAGGCCAAAAGCCCCAAACAGCGATATCAGTGTTGAAATCGATAGTTTCATTCTAAACGTCCTCAAAACCCTGATTATGACAGAGTCGTAATAAGCATTTTCTATGCTCGGCAGCGTATAAGCAATGAACTTTATTCATTGCACGAATCAGTTTGCATATCTTACGGGGTAAAGCATGACGAATGTTAAATAAAAACGCGTTTAACGTTCGCGAAAGGCTTCGTTTTTTAGTTTTAGAACGGGTTTAAGCAAATAATCCATGACGGTTTTTTGTCCCGTGCGAATATCCACCGTAGCCTCCATACCGGGCATGATGGGCATAAAACCAAAGGACGTGCCTAAATACGATTTTTCGGGTTGAACGATCACCCGGAAATACGGGTTGCCATTTTCGTCGATGCTTGTGTCCGCCGCGACCAAAATGACTTCTCCATCTAATCCGCCATAGCGGGCATAATCATATGTTGTAATTTTAACCAAGGCGCTTTGACCTTCGGCGACAAATCCACGGTCGGTCGGGGGCAGGCGGGTTTCAATGACAAGGTTTTCACCCGTCGGAACGATTTCCAAAATGGGTTCGCCGGGTTGGATCACGTTTCCAACGGCGCTAAAGGCCAAATTGATAATGACTCCGTCGATGGGGCTTGTGATCACAGACCGCACACCTTGCTCTAGTGCTTTTTTCAGCAATTCGCTGATGCGGGCAATGGTTTGTTCGGTTTTGTTCAGTTCGTCCTGGGCTTCTCTGCGAAAACGGGTGGTGTCTTCGTTAACCCGGCGCCGGGCTTCCGATACCGCCGCCCGCGCGCGGGGGATCGAAGCTTGAATAGATTGTAATTCACCATTGAAATTTGTCACTTCGGCTTCAAGTTGCAAGTGGTCAACCCGTGATGTCAGGCCATCCTTGAGCAATTCTGTGGAGATACTAAAGCGTTCATTGGTGAGCTTAAGGTTACCTTGTACGGCGCGCAATTTAGCATTCAGTTCGTCTACATCGAGCTTTCTTTGCTTGACCAATTCATTCAAAATTGCTGTGCCAGCGGATAATTGGCGTTGACGAGCATCAAAAGCGCGGCGTTGAGCATTGGCTTGTGCGGGGACGTTGGCAGCGATATCGGCTGGAAAATCAGGAGCCGCAAGGCCTCGTGCTTCGGCTTCTAGCCGTGCCCGGGTGAGCTTTTCACTATCCAGGCGCACTTGAAGTTCTTGGATATTGGCGCCGCTTGAGCCCAAATCCAATTGCATTAAGACTTTACCGGCTTTTACCAAATCCCCTTCTTTGATAAAGATTTCTTTGACGATGCCACCTTCCAAGTGCTGGATAATTTTGGATTTGCCCAAGGGAATAACGTTGCCTTGGGAAACCGCGACTTCATCCAGTTTAGAAAAATTAGCCCACGTCACCGCCAAAACCATCAACGTCATAACGGGCCACGCCGCTTGCCGCCATGTGGGCACGGGGTGGGTTTTAAGCATTTCGTCCAAGGGGTCGACTTTTTTCTTCATGCTAAGGCATCCTGTCGCTTATTCCCCATGATTGGGGAGCCTGAGCGCTGCACCCACCTTAAGGGAAGGACGCGGCTTTTGTGGGGCAGCCCGTGCGCTGCTTTCCTTGCGCGGACGAAGGCTTGCCGAAGAAGAAGGGGCAATCGCTTTCCGTAAAATCGGGGTTGCCGCCGCGTTGAGGGGAAGACGGCTGACTTTGGCCGGAGGCGGGGCAGCACGCGTTGTAACCTTTGGAATGGCGGCCAGACTTTTTTTAGGAGCTTTTAAAGCTTCTGCAAGTTTGGCCTTTGACATGGGGCGAGGTTGCCGCCGAGGTGCCCCAACTGAGGCTGAAATAACAGGCTTTACGGGCTGGGTTTTACGTATTCCCGTTTGACTGGGCCGTGGTGCTGCTGAAGCTTGCAGACGAGGCTTGCTGATTTTCGTGATGATTTTAGCCGGTGTCGCGGGTGCAGCAGGTTGTTGAGCTTGGGCCTGAACCGCCTGCTGTGGGGTTGGGGCAACGTGTTTTGGGGCAGCCTGCTGTGGCGCAACTTG
>JAESSV010000259.1 GCA_016763895.1 Magnetovibrio sp.
GAATTAAAATTCAACAAAATTCTTCTCGCAAATAAATGAATTGTTCGTCATGTTTGCGACGGCCTCTGGAAATGTGCGCCGCAATCGTATGTCGGATTTCACCAATGTCATGGTCAACGGTAAAATTGCTATGAAATTGAGCGAAGACGACAAATTGGTTGGAGTCGCCGCGTGTTCTGAAGATGACGATGTTTTGTTGTCGGCCCGTGGCGGAAAATGTATTCGTTTCCCTGTGCTGGATGTTCGTGTCTTTCAAAGCCGTGCGTCAACGGGCGTACGCGGCATGAAATTTAAAGACATGGCTGACGAAGTGATTTCCATGACCATCGTCGGACACGTGGACAGCGTTGTCGGTGAACGCAAAATATTCTTAAAAATCCAATCCGCCAAGCGCCGCGCCGAAGGTGTTGATGGGGGCGAAGATTCGGTCACCGATCCAACCCAACTGGGCATGAGCCTGGAACGTTTTGAAGAATTGGAAGCCAAAGACCAGTTTATTTTAACGGTCACGGAAAATGGCTTCGGAAAACGTACATCTGCCTATGATTACCGTATTGCTGGACGGGGTGGTTTGGGCATCACCAGCATCGTAACGTCGGAACGCAATGGCAGCGTGGTGGCATCCTTTCCGGTCATACAAAGCGATGAATTGGTGATGGTAACCGATGGCGGGCAATTGATCCGCACGCGGGTTCATGACATTCGCATTGCGGCGCGCAACACCCAAGGGGTCACGTTGTTTAAAACCTCCAAAGGCGAACACGTTGTATCGGTCACCCGATTGTCCGAAGTCGAAGATGATGGGGATGATATGGAAGATGGGGACGAAGTTACCGTCCAAAACGAATCTTCTGAAGCCACTGAACAGGCTTCTGAGGCCGAAAAAACCGAATCGCAACACGAAGAGGACTAAACAATGGGGCAACGCATTGGCGTTTATCCGGGTACGTTTGACCCCGTAACCAATGGGCACATGGATATCATTGCTCGGGCTACGCGTATCGTTGATCGATTGGTCGTGGGCGTGGTCGTCAACGGCGGCATAAATACATTATTTGATCTTAACGAACGCATGGAAATGGTTCAGGCCGATATAAAGTCTTTGGGATCAAAAATGGCGGACCGGATCGAAGTCCGAGCCTTTGATAATTTGTTGGTTGAATTTGTGACCGATGTCGGGGCAACGCAAATTGTACGGGGGCTTCGTGCGGTTTCTGACTTTGAATATGAATTCCAAATGGCCGGGATGAATGCTCGGATTAGCCCAAAACTAGAGACTGTTTTCCTTATGGCATCGGAAAGTAATCAATTTATATCCAGCAGATTCGTCAAAGAAATTGGTCGTTTGGGGGGAGATATCTCTCACTTTGCGTCCCAAAATGTCAGCAATCAGCTGGTTGCGCGCTTCGCTCAAAACGAGAGTGATTAAACAAACAAAAAAAAGCATAAACGGGGCTTGACCCAGACGCAATGTGCCCTTAAGTTCCCGGCACTCAAGCGGACGTTTCGTTTTAGCTTGTTTCCCTTGTTTTGGTGAGGGCTCTTAGCTCAGCTGGTAGAGCATCCGACTTTTAATCGGACGGTCGTGAGTTCGAATCTCACAGAGCCCACCAAAACATCCTTCCAAAATCAAAACTTCGTGTTACGGTCCTCCATATGGAGGAAAACGTGAGCAAACAAACGTTGTTTCAACGTGTTCTGTGGGCGCTGCCGGCGGGGGCTATCTTGTGCGTTGCCTGGGCCTTGCCGTTTTTACGTTGGCCCCTGGATGCAGATTTTATTGCCAACCCCGATGCCTTGGTGCGCTTGGAACGCATTCGCCAATGGTTAGAGGGCGGGGGGTGGTATGCGCCGGTTCTGTTGCGGGTCAGTGGTCCCGAAGGCCAAGTTCTGCACTGGAGCCGCCCCCTGGACGTTCTGGTGTCCCTTGGGGCCTGGCCGCTGTCTTTTTACATGGATATGCAAGCCGCCGTGTTGATGGCGGCAATGGGGCGTCTTTTATCGCCTACGTGTTGACGGCAAGCCTGATGTTTTGGTGCGTATCGGAATGTTTTAAAGCCCCGCTTTGGGTGGCTGGCTTGACGAGCATTTCGTTGGTCAGCTTATCAGATGTTGTGACCATGTATATTGGCTCGGGTTGGCCGGACCATCATGGTTTGATGACCTTGTTGTTCGTTCTGACCTTGGGCTTGTCGATTCGTATTGCGGCAGGTGAGGCTCACAAATGGGATTTTTTGAGCTTTGGGTTGGCGCAAGCCCTTGCCGTTTGGATAAGCCCCGAAAGCTTTGTGCCCATGGTGGCCTTGTATGGCGGGTTGGTGTTGGTGTGGTTGGTTGAGGGCTGTGATGAACGCGCCAAAACCAGCCTGTTATCCTCACTGGTTCTGGTTTTGGGCGTCGCCCTTGCCCTGTGCCTTGAATACGGTTTGACGTGGCCGGGGTTTGTGTTGGACCGATTGTCGTTGTTCAGTTTGCTTTTGGCGGGCGTTATGTCGGCTGTTTGGGCTGGGATTTGGTTTTGTCCAAAGCCCCTGAACCGTTCAATCTTGTTGCGGTGCGTTTGGGTGTTGGGCCTAAGTCTGGTCGGAAGTGTCACTATCATCGTGTTGGTTCCGCACGTCTTATCCGGCCCCATGGCAGAGGCGGACGTGTGGTTTGTCACGACTTGGTCCGAAGTCTTTGGCGATGGTTTTCGGCGCGTGATTTGGGACGGTTGGGTTTTGGTGGTTTTGGCCTTGGCGTGCTTGTTGGTGCTGTACAAGCGCAAGCCAACGTTATGCCTTGCCTTGGCCCCGATTTTGTTGATGAGCGGCGTGTTGAGCGAAGTGGATTCCCCACGTTGGATCGTGTACGGAAAAATCGTTGCCATTATGGTGATGGTTTACGGCTTTTCCTTTCTTTGGCCCAGGTTAACGGCGTTGGGAGATGGTATTGCAGCGATTTTGGCCCGCGCGTGTTCGTTGTCTTTCGTGCTTTTGGCGCCGCTTATTTTGACTTATATCCTGACCCTTTGGGATGGGCCGTCTTTGATGGCCGGTCCGGTCCAGACGCCATCGGCCTCGCAACCGTGTTCGGTGCAGTCTTTATTGCCCTTTTTGGAGGCTCAACCGCACACCAGGTTGTTGACCCACGCCAATGTCAGCCCGGCTTTTTTATATTTTAGCAAACACGATGTGATGGCCGTGCCCATTCATCCCAATGCCAAGGCCGTGCATGATAGCGTGCGCATTTTGATCGGCAACAATGACGCAACAGCCTTGGGTTTGTTGAAGAAATATGGCATTGGCCTGATTATAATGTGTGCCACGGGTCATGAAAATATCGCCTACGGTTCGACCCACGATGGCCTCTATGCGCGGGCTTTAAGGGGCCAAGGGCCGAAATGGTTGCAGCCTCTTGAAACCCCTCAGAGCGCCTTTCGGGTTTTTGCTGTTCAAAATTAAGGCTTCGTTTAGTATGCAGCCATGTTGAATGCACAGCCAAACCCCAAACTTTTCAAACGGTTCACCCTGACGTGGGTGTTGATATTGCCGTTGCTGTTCTATGCCTTTTTTGTCGGGGGAAAACAGTGGTTGTCGGCCAATCTTTATGAAACCAGTCATCGGACGTTGAGCCTATACGTTTCGGGTTTGAAGGAAATCCTCAATAAATATAAAGCTTTGCCTGAAATTTATGCGGATCATCCCTTGATGCTGGCTCTGCTAGAGGCCCCGGATGATGTCCGGTTACGACACAAATCCAATATGTTGCTGGAAAAATTTAATGCTGTTTCTGGGGCCTCGGCGACCTATGTCTTGAATGCTCAAGGCATCACCTTGGCGGCGAGCAACTGGAACCTGCCCAAAAGCTTTGTGGGGCGCAGTTTTAGCTTTCGCCCTTATTTTCAAAACGCTTTGGCCTCTGGGCGGGGGCGGTTTTTTGCGCTGGGCACAACGTCTTTGCAACGTGGCTATTACATGTCGAGCGCCATTCAAAATGCGCAAGGGGAAACAAAGGGCGTCATGGTGGTCAAAGTTGATGTGACCAAGGTCGAAAAAGAATGGAATGCCCCCAATTCAGAAGTCTTGGTCACCGATGATGCGAGTATTGTCTTTTTAGCCTCACGTCCCAAATGGCTCTACAACGCCTTCAAAGACCCCAGTCCCAAAGCCTTGGTCGAATTGGGGCAAACACGCCGCTATGCTGATAAAACCATTGGTCGGTTGCCGTTCACGATTGAAGAAGCTCAATTGCCGTGGAGCAACAGGTTTAACGCCGTGAACAAAGGTGACAAATCATATCTTGTAACGCACCTCGATATTCCAAGCGCAGGGTGGCAGGTGTGGATTTTGGCCAATTACACGGTGATGATAAATACGGCTTTTGCGTATGCCGTTGGGGCTGTGTTGCTGATCAGCTTGGTC
>JAESSV010000260.1 GCA_016763895.1 Magnetovibrio sp.
ATAGGTCCTGAGCCTAGACACTGTGAGAGTAAAAACTGAAGTATCGGTCAGACCAATAAATTCCAGTTGCCAGACGGCGGGCACGCCATTTGTATAATTTTCGCCGTAGTCATAAAGCGGCAGATTTTCTAACGGAACATCCGCGATGGTCCACGCGACCGGACCCAGATGTATAATTTGCTGCGACGGCATATCCTCATGGAAGCACAGCATTTCATCTTGCGAACTGGCAAATGACATGTCGGTCAAATAGTCCAGATTAATTGAACCTGCCGCAAATTCGTAAGTTTTGACACCATCATGCCAAACTTCGATCTGCTTATCACTCAACGTAAGCTGATATGATTTCCCGTCGGACGAATGGAATGCCACCAACCGCGTCGCCGTGGCGGCGGCACCGCCCGCATCCATTAATCCCGGCCGCATTACAAACCCGCCTTGCGGCAAAAACTGAACATTTCGGGCTTTTCGACAACCGGTACTAAAATATTTCAGCTCAAACCGTTCATGCAGCGAAGGGTCTAACTCGCCCGCCGTAAAAACCGCCTGCAGATGTCCTGGCAGCGCAGACATTATTCGTCACCTCTTTGCCAGTCACCAGAATTTCTACCACCGGTCCATGAGTTTGTTAGGGGGTTGTTGCTCCACTGGGCTTTTTTGGGCGGCGTGCCAAAACTGTCCTCATTAATCGCAACCCGCATGGCACCTCCGCGAAATCGCTCCTGTGGCGTGCCATAGGCCTCCGTGCGCCAAAGCTGCATCGAGCGGGTATCTGAAGCAAAGATCATCGCCAGACGTGAAGCCAGTGCCAGAGTTGTTGCGGTCACAAACGTCGATGACCAGAGCAGGGGCGGTGGACTGTGTTTAAATATTCCCCATAATTGCTTTTCGTCAGCGTGCAATTCATCTTCGATCAGCAGGTAATCTGTGAAATCATCATTGGCATTGCGGGGGTCCCGAATGACTTTCAACGGCGCGCCGCGCCGGGCATTCCAAAGCCGGTGAGAATATGAATAGCCGGTATTTAATGGCTCACCATTTGCATCCAATCTGGTAAGTTCTTTTAGAATTGTGCCGAAGGAAAACGGATGCATGCCGAAATTAAAACCAACAATTTCCTGATATACCAGACCGATAGCAGAGCCACCGGGCGTTTCTTCCTCAAGTGTTTCCAACGGCGTATGACCTACGAGCGCGCAGGCTGCATTAATCACATCGAGGTCTGTTTTGATCATCGGGATATTTCCAATTAGCCGGACAGGAATTGATATCCCGCCCGGCAATTTTGTGGCGGTTAGGCAACGTCCTGATCAGCAATGGTCACCACACCCGCTGCAACATTTAAGATCAGGTAATTGCGCATTTTTGGCGCGCCAGCCAAATCAAGTGACGTCATTAAAATGTCGCCTTTTTTGACGTGGTGAGCTTTGTTGTTGAAATATCCACCGGTCTCGACTTCCGCCTGATCATCATTGCTGACATAGGTGTGCAATGCCCGCGTTGAGCCGGCGGTGTTATCGGGCGTTCCCATTGCGGAAACAGTTTTAAATCCTTCATGACGAAATGTCATTTTTTCGATCTCCAATTGGTTTTACCGCGCCCGGCGAATGCCAGGCGCGGTGTGAAATATTAAACAATAGCAATTTCGCTATTGCTCGATGTACGGAAACGCTGAATGCCTTTGCCCAACTGCAGGTCTTTTGCCGCGCCCTTGGCTTGCATGTTGATTGTCCAGCAGTCTTCGTAATTGTCCCATTGCGGGATCACGCGAAGATCAGTGTGGGCAGCCCAACCCATGGCGGATTTATGCCAGATCAGCAGGTCCTGTTTATTGGCCGCCGGTACCTGATAAAAATCTTCCGTGTCTTCTTCAACCTGCAGGAACCAGTTTACACCGTTCCAGAAACGACTATCCGTCGCTTGCACAAATGGCATATCGCCAGCGCCAACATGTTCAGCGGAATTCACCACCTTGTTCGCTAAAAACTGGTTCCATTGCAGGCTTGGCAGACCACAATAAACTTGCCCATCCCATTGCACTTTATCATCCTGCAGGGCAGCACAAAGTCGCATTGCCTGCGCCGCACCAAATGCATTAGCGGAAAAATCGAGACTGCCATCCACGTTACCGGCACCTTTTATCCCGTCGACGGCGGTATGGGCAACGTCATAAATTTCAATGTCTGTGGAACGTCCAAGCGCATTAGCGCCCGCAGTGTAGATAATTTCGCGTTCGTTTACACTCAAACGGTCAAGGTCAAATTCTTCCACCGTGTCAAACGATACCCATGTTTGTAACGCGACTTCAAATTTCTTCCGGGCGGAATTCCCCGGGATATTGCGTTCACCGCGTTTCTTCTTTTTGGCCACAGATTTGCCGGCCAAATAAAACACGGCTTTTTCCGCGCCATTAAATCGGGTTGCCCCGGTGACAGTCGGGCGCAGCCGATTGCCCTTGGTTTGATAGATATGCATGGCCCGGTTCGCATATTGTGTCGCGAACCAATTGGGTGCTTGAACAGACATAATGTTTTCTCCAGATATTGATTTTTCAGGTTACGGTCTGGAGAAGGCCGCGCGGTCAAAAGGGCAGGCTTACCTGGAAGGGCCTTTCAACAACGCAGGTCCGTTACGGTCCTGTGCCACCAAGGCTAATTCTGTTTGCGTGGGGTCAACCAACAAAAAACCGCCGATAGGGGTTACCAATCGGCGGGTTAATTCGGGACCGGGTAATTATTTACGACAATCGCGCGTAAGCTTCATCATATTGCTTACGCAGGGCCGGGTCATAGCGCTGTTTCATGTCCGGATGATTTTCGTTTGTCGGGTCAATACGAGGATCAGTATCGAGTTTTGTCAAATCCTCTTTGCTAAGCGCGCCACTGATATTGGCTTCGCCAGATACCCGAATGCCTGAATCTGACAATCTCCCCGACAGCGCCTTTAACAGCGCATTGCCACCGGCAGTATCACCCAATGTCATCATGGCGGCTTTCGCAGGAAGTTCCAGATTTTCAGGTATTCCCTGCAATTGGCCGAAAATACCTTCAGCAAAGGCTTGATTGTTTTCTAGTTCGGTGCTTGCGACTGCATCATCTAATCCATAGCCGTCACGATAGGCCTTGATTTCGCCAGCGCCATCATATGGCTCCAGCAATTGTCCACCATCGAGCATTTTCTCAGCCACACCATTTACAAAGGGCGCGAACATGGCGTCAGGCATTCCCAATTTGTGCGCCACATCACGCAACATATTCACAGTCTTGCCATCCCCATCAAAATAAGAGGCAACTTTTTCACCTGCTTCAAAATTGTAGCCGGCTGCCTCTTTGGGAGCTGAAGGCGCTTGCGCAAGTTTATCCCGCAAACCGGTGGCGCGGGTTTCCGACTGTTGAAACTCGCCAAAGACATTGGCCAATGTTTCCTCAGCGGTACCGCCACGCATTGTATCGGGAAAACCATCTGGTACTGCGAACTCACCGCCGCCGTCACCAGTTCCCAATCCTGCAGGCGCAAATGCAATTCCGCTCACTAAGAGCCTATGCCAAAGTGCGTTATTCATATCGTATCCCTTCCTTTGATTTTTTCGCCGCGCCCTAGCGCGATCATCAATGCAATTGTTTGTGCCACTGAATTTTGCCCCTCCCGAAATGCGCCAAACTGCGCAACCGACAGGGGATCAACACCCAATGACGTGAAATATACTGTTCGGCGCAACGTCGCATCGAACAAAGCGTCAATTGCTTTTTCTCCGGCAGAGGTTTTGGCAAAGTCAGACCAGGCACTGGCAATTGCTTTGCGGTCTTCTTCGCTGCGTTCCTGATCCAGCTTGACCTTTTCTTTGATGTCGCCATCGAACTGATCAAACCAATCCCAACCAGCCTGTGCGGCACCAGAGACAATTTTTTCAAAATCATTAGCGTTCATACCGCAAGGTCTCCTTCGGGCGCGCCAGCTTGCGCCATTGCCATCGCCAATTCCTGTTTCTGCTGTTCCTGAGCTTTCTGAGTACGCTCCTCTGTAGTAAATATATATTTAGCCGGCACACCCATGGATTTACCCATATCGGCAAGCAATTCATCAATTTTTGCTACTGTTTCTGTACGGCCCGGCTGTTGCAATTGTGCATATGTTGCGAGGAGCATTTGCAACCAGTTGATAATTTTCTCAACGCGCTGCGCTTCGCGCGCCATCGCAATCGGGCTTTCAACCTGAACAGAAACAATCAACTGATCAATCGTCAGGTCCGTATCAATCAATCCACGTTCATAGTCGATTTCCAGCTTGTGTTTAATCGCTGGCATAACGATTTCCCGCACCAAACGGCCATAGGCACCAATATGATCGGACGCCAAACGCTTTACCCGCTCCAGTATCTCTGTTGCTGAACGAACGCTGGCACCATCAGGCGGAAGGCTTTGATCCATCATTGTCGCCTTGATACCCATCTGCAGTTTGTCGATAACAATGCCGGAAAGGTCCAGTCGAGGATCTGGAAAACGGCTGACTGAAGGCCCTGACGGGCCGCCGTTTCTTGACACTTTCCAAAATGCTCCGGGTTCAAGTGCAGCCAGATCAGGGTTAAACACCCCGTCATCAACCACAGTGTAAATCCCAAGCATGGCGATAGCTGCTGCCTGCAGTTGCAGACGTTGGGCCGTGTTGGTGGTTTTGATAGTTGGCATAGCCAGATTGATCACACCCCGGCCATAGGTTTCCCCCGGCACCCGGAAATATCGCGGCGTTAGCCAGGGGCAGGTACGCGTCGACCGTGTATGGATAATCTGCTTTTGATCTTTAACCCAAACATAGTGCATCCATCTGCGTTGCTTGGTGTCCCAGATTGTGTCGAGAAACACCACAAGATCATCTTCCGGTTTTTCGGAAATGAGTTTTTTCAAATCAGTGTTAAACTTACCATCGGGATAGGTTTCCGCCAGAACGCGGTATGACATTTTTCGGGTCCAGTATATCCCCGATATCCTGTTACGCGGCCCGCTTTCCAAATAAAGCTCGTCAATGGGCACGTTAATCGGGTCCCAAAGCCGTTCACTATCACCGGGAATTGGCGGCAGCATCAGGATTGCACCTGTTCCAGCCGATAACTCCAACGCCATTTCGTGGAATGCCATATCCCAGTCGCCATTTTCAAAACCGGCTTGCACAACCTCCGTAATATCTTGAAGTTGTTTGTCGAGAGCATCCCTTGTGGCTTGGTCTTTAACCAACGGCCCGGGCTTTAAAGTGAAATTTTGTTGACCCGCAGGCCATAGGTCCTGCTGCACTTTTCCGGCAAATCGAAAGGCGGCGTCCATTGCCGTATGGTCAAACGCCTGATCAACCCGCTTTTCGCCTTTATCAATTGCCGATTTACGAAAAGGAATCGCATACATGAATGCCTCTTCGCGAATTGGCGAAAATGCATCATATTCCTTTTTTGCAGCAGCCCGCCGCGCTGTCAGGTCACTGGTTTTCAATGCATCAACCCAGTGTTTCCGGTGAACCGCCGATATTTAAATGTTTTAACATTCGATTTCCGGTAATCCGTTTGCCGCCACCCGTACTGGCCGCCTGATCAGCCTGCGCCTTTTGCGAAGTTAGTCTGGAAAGTTGCTCACGCTGTCTTTTCAAAGCGCTTTGTTTTGCGAGTTTGGAACCATCGCCTCCCATTAAACTTTCCATATCCACAATTCCCCTAATTCGGTTTGTTCCAGGAATACAAAGCCCAACAGTTTCGCCATTCGCGAACCCGCACGACTGTTGCAGCAGGTGAGAATTCGAAGATAAGAGGTTCTGCTTAAGGTCAACCGTGCTTTTCTGAATATGCCGGCCATGTTTTTTGAAGCATCTGGGGTGAAAGAAGCCCACAATTCTGCTTCTCCACGTCCTAAATCATACAACCCGGCAACCGCTACAAGTTCTCCGGCGACTGCAGCTTTCCAAACAACACCGCCCGCACACATAACCCGCGCTGCATCCATTTCTGAAAAATTCTTTGGTTGCATCACTTCAACAGCATCATAAATCGTACAATTGGGTGAAACAACAATATCCATTTTCAACACTTGTGCGGATCAAAGCCACCGGGGACTTTCCCCCAGGGGGACGATCCGGTGGAACTGCCCGAGAAGCGGCCACGCGAAAATGTATCAATACCCCGACCGTTCTCAGATTTACCTGAAGCTGCCGAAATAACTCTATGGCGACCGCGCAGACCCACCAGCCCATATTGCAGGCCATCCATCACATCAGACCAGGGATGGCTCTTTTCCGGTTTATCTTCAAATTCATTGCTTGCAGCATCCGAGAGTTTTCTAAATCGGTATTTTGCCAAAAAAGCTTCCAGCAAAATTGGGCAACGATCTTTGCTCAATTGAAAATGGCTGTTGGGTTCCAGATAGCCGCGCAATTCTGTATTGACCGCTTCAAGACGCATGGCCAGCTCATTGGAACCGCCACCGGGTATTAGGATCGGAATTTCCAAAATGGCGCGCAATATATCCAGCGCGGCCAATTGCCCACCTTCTTTGTCGCCACCTTGTTCAGACGCCGGGTCAGCATAAAATTTCACTAAACGCGCATCGCTATAACGCTCATTCAACCTGTTTTTCACGGCCTCCCCAAACCGTGCGGGCCCCACGCCATGACCGGGCACAATTTCATCAATCGCACAAGCGCCGCCATTTTCGTTGACCTGAATAAATACAGCGGCACAATTGAGCGTATTGGTTGATACATCAGCTCCAATCACCAGCTGACGCCGGGCGTTAAATTTTATGGTTTGGCGGGCAATATGGCGGGTCGGCACAAATGCCGGATGCACCGGCTTGCCGCCGCGCGAGTATCCAAATTTATTGTTCACCATTCGATCAACAAACCATTGATCCTGGTTGTCTATGATCCGGCTGTAATAATCGTCCTCCAGAGCAAACAGATTCTCTGCATCAGGTTCCAGCGCGCCGGGTTGCTGGAAAAATACTCTGTCAGGGGTAGGGCGCTTGATAAAAACCTCATAAACCCAATTGTCTACCGTCGGCGCATTGAGGTCGCCCAAAACAACTTTCATGCGCGCCGCTTCCGGGTCCACAAGAATGGTTCTGGAAGGATAGCGGCCAACCCGTTGCTCTGCATCGTCCAGCACACCTTTGACCATGGTGTCAGCTTCGTTTAGCCAGACGCCCGAATATTCCCGGCCACGCATCAGCACTTCAAGTTTTTGATCACCAATGCCAACAAATTCAGTGATAACTTCCAACGGAATACCGTCTTTGCCAATAAATCGCAGGATGTGCGTTACTGGTCGGTCATTACCGCCCGCCCAGGACGAACCGGGGAAGCCTTTTGGAAACGATGCCTTCCATGTTTCCAGCACTGATTTTTCAACCGAGCGAAACGTATCGCGCACCACCAACCACCGGCACATTCGGGTTTTCTTCCGGGTGGCCGGATGGATAGCCACGGGCGCCATGGTTGCTGCCGTCAAACGGGCGAAAATACAAGTCGTGGTTTTGCCGCCACCCAACGGCCCCATTAGAAATTTAGTCAGGGCAGGCGACAGAACGAAGGCCTGCGTAAC
>JAESSV010000261.1 GCA_016763895.1 Magnetovibrio sp.
AAATCTGGGCAATTTGATTCCTCAAATGGCTATTTTGCCTACACCACGATAACCCCCAGCAAGTATGTCAAAGCCAAAGGGGCGGTTTCGTTTTCGAACATGTCATGGAAGATTGGGTCCTTCGTACCCGCCTATCAGCTTAGCTTTAAAAACAACTGGAAAATTCTAATCGAAAATTTTTCGGTCTTTCTGTTTATCGTTATTCTTGCGGCCTTTGGCAGTTGGCATGTGGCCCTTACAAAGGTCGCTCGCTTGCATGCGGAACGCAAACTTAAAGATACAAGCGAAACGGCCAGGCTGTTGGAAAACATCGCCGCAGCAGCAAATATGGCTTCACATTCTGAAACCGCAATGCAGGCTGCTATTGATTTGGTTTGTGCTCATACCGGATGGCCCGTTGGCCACGTCTACATCGTTCATGATAACAATATTGAATTACATTCGACCGAGATCTGGCACCTGGCGGACGAACACCATTACAAGCCCTTTAAAGACGGCAATGCGCCCCTTGTCTTCGCCACCTACGGCGGCCTTCTTGGCAAAGTCTTCCACAGCAAAAAGTCCGCTTGGATCACCAACATCTGTGAAAATTCTGAATTTAATCGGTCAAAGCTGGCCATGGAAAGCGGCCTTAAATCGGCTTTTGCCTTCCCCGTACTGGTCGACAACGAAGTGGTGTGTATGCTTGAGTTTTTCTCAGAGGACACCATCGAAGGTGTCCCGATGCTCAATGAAATTACCGCCCAGATTGGCACCCACATTGGCTCGGTTGTCGAACGGGAAATGACCGCCAAGAAGCTCCAAAAGGTTACGGAAGAGGCTGAAAAAGCAAATCTGTATAAATCAGAATTTTTAGCGTCTATGAGCCATGAATTAAGAACGCCCTTAAATGCCATTCTTGGCTTTGCCCAACTGATGCAATACGACCTTAGGACCCCGCTTATGGGTTCTCAAGGTGAATACGTTGACTGCATTCTTACGGGGGGCAACCATCTTTTGGAACTCATCAACGAAATATTGGACCTGGCCAAAATTGAAGCCGATCAAATGCCGCTTTGTTTTGAAGATGTCGATGCAAACGAGGTTGTTGCAGAATGCATCGCGCTCACCATCCCGCTTGGCGAAGCACGAGGCATATCGATCGTGGACCAATTTAGCTCGGGTCAAATTTCCATGTTAAGGACCGACCGTTTGCGTTTTAAACAAGCGATCATTAATCTGCTTTCAAATGCCGTTAAGTACAATCGAGATGGCGGATCCGTCATCATCACGGGGCAAGAAACGCCGGACGATTTTTTACAGCTTTTCGTTCAAGACACCGGCATCGGAATAGCCGACGAAGACCGCAACAACGTCTTTGAAATGTTCAACCGATTGGACGCCGATACTTTAATTGCCCAAGAAGGCACGGGGATTGGCCTAACCGTCACCAAGTTATTAATTAAAAACATGGCTGGCAGCATCGGCTTTGACAGCACCAAAGACATTGGCAGCACGTTTTGGATCAAAATCCCCCTCACCACGAACAACACCGTCATGATATGGGAAGACACATTTAACACCGGCATTCCCGATATTGATAAAGACCACCAAGTTTTGTTTTCCCTCGTCAACGATGTCACCCACAGCGGCCTTGATCGATTAGAAATTGATGAGGTTCTCAACAAACTTCTGAACTACACCATCTACCATTTCCAACGCGAAGAAGCGATTATGGAAGCGTGCGGATACCCAGATCTTAAAGAACATAAACAAGTGCATGTTAAACTGGCCAACGAAGCCAAAGAGCTGACCGAAACATGGAAGTTGCACCATGACATTAAAACAATCTACAAACTTCAAGCCTTTTTACGCGATTGGTTGACCGGGCATATCAAAAACACAGATTCGAAAATTTTCGAGTATGCAAAAGATCGCCCAATGGAAATTCACAGAGCCCTGAAAAAAATCGAATAGACAGATAACGCCAATTGCCAATCAGCTAAAACGAACGGCAAAACAGGTTAAAAAAAATATACCCCTGTATTCAACCATAAAAAAATGGCGCAAATCCCCCTTTTTTCTTGTAAATGCTCTTGTTTAGCACCTTTTATCAGAGTAAAAGGGGGGAGTTTAAAGTATTGGTCCTGCAAAGAATCTTAATCATTTAACACTTGTTCAGGTTATGAGTGGGGTGTTTCGTCGATGCAATATACCCAAAAGAAAATGGCGCATCCTCTTCCCTTGGGTAAGAAGGTCATGGATAGTTTTGACAAAATTTCCGCATCGGCCCTAACCGATGTCCTTGAAGCCGTATCTGATTTGGTTTTTGCATCTATTGACGGAAAAATCCGTCACATCAATTCAAATGGCGTTGCGATGTTGGGGGCCACTTGCCGTGACGATGTTATCGGCTTGAATTTTCAAGATTTCATTTGTGATGATTTTGCAGCTTCTGTCGACAATATCTTTGACATGCTTGCCAAGGAACCGGCGGCAACGCCGATGCACATCAAATGTTTGGACGGCACGAAATCCAGCCTGTCGATTAATGTCATACGATTGTTGGATATTGGCGAACATGCCTATCTCGTCACGGCCACGAACATCACCGATCGGGTCCGCCTTTCCCAAGCCATTCGCGACAGCGAGGCCCGTTTTGGCAAGCTTGTTAACAGCGCCCTGGATTTCATTTGCGTGATGAAGGATGGCATCGTCACCTATGTCAATCAAGCTGGCATGGACCTGTTAAAGGCCTCTTACGTCGATGAAGTGATTGGCCAATCCATAGAAAACTTTGTCCACGATGATTACAAAGATATTTTAGGTGGAGACCTGCACGATTTAATCTCGGATGGGGAATTGCTCCCCATGCGGTTCATCGATATCAGCAAAAACCCCATTGATGTTGAACTTGGTATTGTTATTCTTGAAGATGGCGACAGCCCCCGCTATATGATTGAAGCGCGCGACATCACGGCCCATAACCATGCCGTAACAGCCTTGCGCCACTCGATCGAAAATCTAGAGCGCCGGGTTGATGAACGCACCCACGATCTTCAAGCCGAAATCGTCGAACGCCGCAAAGTCGAACAACAACTTCGTCATACCGCGTCCCATGACGGCTTGACGGACCTGCCGAACCGATCTCTGCTTTTGGATCGTTTGGACCAAGCGACAAATAGAACTCATCGGGATGCCAAAAAATATGCCGTGCTCTTTATTGATCTTGATGGATTCAAGCCCATTAATGATACCTTGGGCCACGATATTGGCGACCTGGTGCTCAAAACGGTGGCCAAACGTTTGACCTCATCCGTTCGCGAAACGGATACAGCTGCGCGCATTGGCGGCGACGAATTTATATTGTTGTTAACCGATTTAGACAACAAAGAATCAGCCGCTTTGGTCGCCAAAAAAGTCTTAAGAGAGCTCGACAAGCCCATGCATTTCAAAGATATAGAAGCCAAAGTCGGGGCCAGCATCGGCATTGCCTTTTACCCCGATGATGCCGATACGGCTGAGGGCGTTTTGAAAAAAGCCGACGATGCCATGTATGATGTCAAAGGCAGCGGCAAAAATTCTTACATCATGGCGGATTCAGATTAAGGCCTAATCAAATTAAGGCCTAAAGCAAAGATTACGACCTGAAGCATGCGCAAAAAAAAAGGCCCCACGAACACCTGCGGGGCCTTTTTCTATGTCGCAAATTTACTTCACTTTATTTGCGGCGCACAGCTTATTTGAGGCGCACAGCCACAAAGCGGAAGCCCGATTGGCCTTCGATCAACAACAAGACGGAATGTCTTCCTGCGTCCACGGCGGATTGGACAAGCCGCTTGGCGTCTTGGGGTGTGCGGACTTTTTCCTGACTGACTTCGGTAATCACATCACCTGACCGCACACCTTCTACAAAGGCGGGTCCATTTGGATCAACGTCCACAACGATCACGCCCTCGACACTTGGCGGCAAGTCAAAGCGCTTGCGAATGGCTGGACTAATTTCCGACAAGCTTAATCCGACTTCTGCCAAGGTTTCGGCTTTATGTCTGGGGCCTTGAGCTTTGCCTTTGCGCGACGTTACCATAGGGGTGGCATCGTCGAGTTTTTCTATGGTCACCCGTAAAGTTGCCATAGATCCATCTCGCCAGACCTTCACCTTGACCGTATTTCCGACTTCAGTTGCGGCGACAATGCGGGGAAGTTTACGCATTTCAGTAACGCGCTTGCCATCAAATTCCAAAATAACATCACGCGCCAAGATACCCGCTTGATCGGCAGGACCGCCCGCGATGACACTTGCCACCAAGGCGCCTTCGGATTTTTTCAAGCCCAAGGTTTCTGCGATGGCTTTGGTGACCACCTGGATGTGAACACCCAACCAGCCCCGTTGCACTTCACCATTATCAATCAACTGACGGATGACGGGTTCGGCGGTGGAACTTGGTATGGAAAAACCAATCCCGACACTTCCACCCGTCGGCGAATAGATCGCTGTATTAATACCGATCACTTGACCGTCCAT
>JAESSV010000262.1 GCA_016763895.1 Magnetovibrio sp.
ACCAAAACGCGGTAGCCTTTGGTGTGGGCGATGTGACATTCACCCAGCAAATCTTCGACTTGAGTCGCAACGGGCCTGATGATGCATTCGGGGTCAATCAGCCCCGTGGGGCGCACCAATTGTTCGACAAACACGCCGCCCGTGCGTTCCATTTCCCACGGCCCCGGTGTTGCCGAGACATAAATTGAATCGGGACGCATGGCATCCCATTCGTCGAATTTTAACGGGCGGTTGTCGATACAGCTGGGCAAACGAAAGCCGAAATTCGAAAGGGTTGTTTTGCGGCTAAAGTCACCTTTATACATGCCCCCAATTTGCGGCACCGAAACGTGGCTTTCGTCGACAATCAACAACGCATCGTCGGGCAGGTATTCAAACAACGTTGGCGGAGGATCACCCGCGTTGCGTCCGCTCAAATACCTGGAATAATTTTCAATGCCGCTGCAATGCCCGGTGCTTTCCATCATTTCCAAATCAAATGTGGTGCGTTCTTGAATCCTTTGCGCCTCGATCAATTTTCCTTCGGCTTGAAAACGTTCAACGGTTTCTTTCATCTCGGCTTTGATTTTGGGGATCGCTTGCAACAAAGTGGGGCGCGGCGTGACGTAGTGGCTGTTGGGAAAAACCGTAATGTAATCCAGCTCGATGTTTTTTTGCCCCGTCAACGAGTCCACTTCATAAATGGCTTCTAATTCATCGCCAAAAAAGCTTAATCGCCACGCTCGGTCTTCGTAGTGGCTGGGAAAAATTTCAATGACATCGCCCCGAACGCGGAAATTCCCCCGCCCAAAGGATTTGTCGTTGCGTTTGTATTGCAACGTTATCAGCGACTTCATCACATCGTCTTGGGCATATTCTTTGCCGACTTCTAACTTCACCACCATGTCGGAATAGGTTTCGGCTGAGCCGATGCCGCAAATACAGCTGACCGAAGCCACCAAAATCACGTCGCGGCGTTCAAACAAAGCCCGCGTGGCGGAATGGCGCATGCGATCAATTTGTTCGTTGATGGACGCATCTTTTTCAATATAGGTGTCGGACCGTGCCACATAGGCTTCGGGTTGGTAATAGTCGTAGTACGAGACAAAATATTCCACCGCATTGTTGGGGAAAAAGCTTTTCATCTCGGCATACAATTGCGCCGCCAAGGTCTTGTTCGGCGCCAAGATAATGGCCGGGCGTTCGGTGGTGGCAATGACGTGGGCAATGGTAAAGGTCTTGCCAGATCCGGTCACGCCCAAAAGCACTTGATCGGTCTCGCCATCTTCTAAACCTTGAATCAGTTCCTTGATGGCTTGCGGCTGATCCCCTGCGGGCTCAAAGTCACTCACCAACTTAAACGGATTCCCCTCCAAAGGAGCAGGTTGTGCATCCGCCAAATACCCAGGTTTCACAAGATCAGTCATAGGGACGTTATAGCTTGTCGTGAAAAGCGATCAAGGCTGAAGAAGGATAATTTGGTTTAAAGAGGGCCCTAATGCATGCCCATCTGATAAAAGTGATATTAAATCTTTATCATCTACATACAGGGGGATGATTTTTGCGAGTTGTTCTTTAATGGGATTTGCTTTTTCAATATCTTCAATGACCTTCGTCGATGATCGAGATCGTTTTTCCAGCTCAGGCCATTTTTCTTGCAGCAAAATCCATTTGCCAATGGCGGCGGGTGGAACAGCATTCGGTCCTGTTAACAATTTTCGCTGATTAAGCAAAAATAACATCAGTCGTAAACGGTTCAGAATACGCTTGATGTTGCGGGGGTGTGGCGGCAGGTGATCCATGACGTAATTGCGAGCGTCTTTGTAAGCATCGGAATCGGTGCCTAAGCGGCGCAATTTTTGTTCGTCTATGAGTTGGCTTATTCGGTTTTCACCAAGCTCAGTATCGATTAAGTCGCGGTCTTTTTTTGAGATTCCGTGCTGGTTGGAAAGGCCCTTTTTTATAAACGTGCGAACGCGTATTATACGGCGTGATAAAAGTCGCTTAACCACGATGGTCTTAATTTGAACCAGTGCTCCCATTAAAAAGAAGCAGGTTGCGCATAAATAACTCATTAAAAACAATGCAAACCCAATCGAACGGGAAGCTTCTGTTTGAAGAGTTGAAATGTTAAAAGGCAGTGTAATGTTTCCATTTACATGAAGGCCTAAGATGAATGGTGCTAGGAACGAGAGACTTATGAAAGAGATGGCTGAATGGTAAAAATATTTTTTGGTTATGTATAATATTTTTCTGGCAAGGAATCGGATCGGGCCCTGTCGTGTTTCTTGTTTCGTCTCTGTCTTTTTTGCGTCAATAAGCTTGGTGGTGAAATTTGCTTTAGACCCTACGGGCATTTCGGGCAAATCAAATTGCAATTGAATGAATTTTTGCAAAAACAAGCGTCCATAAGAATGGCGATTTTCATCGTTATCGGAAATAATTGAAGTTATCGGATCATAGAGATCTGCCAAATCTTTATATTTGAGTTCGGCCATTGCGGCGAGGGCCGGCATGTCGGCCAAAACGATGCAGACGACAGGGTCGGTGTCGAGAAGCTGATTTACGACTTCCAAGACGTCAATGGCTTTTGTATTTGAACATCGTTCCATGTCGTCGACGAAAACAACAAATTTAGCTCCATCCGGTGTGACTTCGCGGATAAGCTCGTGAAGTTGACGGCGAACTTCACCAAGTGATCCTGTGTTGGATTCCGAATCGGGGGCCTTAACGAAAGCTGAAACAGTTTCAACAGCTTGGCTAAGGTGTCGTAAAATACCAACAATAAAGATTAAGATCGCTCCTCCGGCTCCCCATGGATTGACCAACGAAACACCAAAAATATCCAAACTTGAAGGCTGGATATCATCATTCATTATCAAAACTAATAATGTTACAGCGATTGAAATGAAAAGAAGAGCTGCGCCTTTCTGTACATTGCGTCGCCTGCGGGTTTTGGCATCACATAAGTTGGTTGGCAGCGGGTTCAGAAAATGTTTCCACCAAGGCCGCATAGCATTACATTTGCGCACCACATCGGCCATGAATGCGGCGCGAATATTGCCCGCATCATCATGCATCCACGCATTAAACCAATATATTATATGGGGCTTTTCGGTTTTGCTTTCTAACTTATTTTCAAGGCGGTGTTTAATCAGGTTGGCGAGTGACGTTTTGCCCATCCCCCACTTGGCATTAATGGCAAGGGTCAACGGTGCTTTGGTTTGGGGGTGGTCAATCAACCCCGCAATCGCATCTGCATAATCCCCAAACCCCAATAAATCTTCATCCGCATCCTCAATGGGCATATCGGCCAACATGTGAATGCCGTGGTCAGCAGTCGGAGGAGAGGCGGGCGGGGAAGTTTTCCCTGTATATTTGGAAAATCTGCGGGTTAACTCATTTCCAATGCAAGCCCGCCAAGCGTACTGCGGGGGAATGATGAAGAAATGGGGATAGGGCAAGCTGGACGCGAATGTATCGAAAATATTGGTGACCGCATGTGCAGCTTCATCTGAGGTTATGTCAATGGCAAGAATAAGAAGATAAGATGAGCAAGTTTGTAATACTTGATGAAAATCAGGGTCGCTTAAATATGAATTTGAGAAATTTCCGGGCTTAATACGATCAACGATATCAATAATATGGTGTTGAGGGCCCTCACCAAACGTTAAGTCCATGCGAACCCCAAACAGTTCCTCGGGGAGGATCGTATATTGCAGATCAGGAAAGGCTTCTTTGATGGATCTAATGAAGATATTTTTGATTTCTTGAGCATTCGTTGATGCAAAATCAGCGGTCTTGGAAACCTCCACCGGCTCATCGTCAAAGAAAAAATCTTTAAGTTCGTTCACGCCAGTGTTTGCCGCCATAGCAATGCACTCCCATTAGGCGTTAATTGCATAAAATAACCCGCATTGGATATCCATATCATAGACTCGCCTTGGAAAGCGAATCCTGTTATGAATTTATTAAGGAATTTAAACAGATCAGAGAAATGTAATGAATCATCCCGGCCAAATTCCACCGCGACAGCCCAGCGATGAAGATTGGCGGCAGGCTTTGTGGCCGGATCCAGAAGCGATGATGCGCAGCTTGGGGATTGATTTTGGGGTGTCTGTTTTGGATTTGTGCTGTGGGGATGGGCATTTCACATCCACCATTGCCCACATTGTCGGCGGCATTGGGCGCACCATGGCAGTGGATATTGATCCCCAATTGTTGGATCTTGCCAAACAACGGGCCGAAAATGCGGGCATTCCTGCTCAAGCCATTCGTTGGTTGGAATTGGATGCCAAAGATTTGGTTGAACAATTGCCGTCCACGCCAAATTACGTGCTGTTGGCCAATTCTTTTCACAGCATCGAAGATAGACAACAATTGGCGCGCAATGTGTTTAATATCTTAAAACCCGGTGGTCAGTTTGCCATTGTCAATTGGCACCACCGTTTGCGCGAAGACACCACCGTGTTGGGCGAACCCCGTGGCCCCAAAACAAATTTGCGTTTTACCCCCGAACAGGTGATGGACGAAGTCTTGCCCGTTGGGTTCAACCTTCATGGCGTTGTTGACTTGCCGCCGTATCATTATGGTATTTTGTTTGATAAGCCCAAAGTGAGCTGATTTTTTGTTTTCTCTGTTGCCCTTTTTTAACTTTTTGCCCTTTTTCAACTTTTTAAGCGAGTTTTGACTTTATGTCCATTATTGCTAAGCGTTTGAGCCGTATTCAACCGTCCCCCACCATTGCCGTTGCCACCAAAGCTGCTGAATTAAAAGCGGCGGGGGTGGATGTGATTGGCTTGGGCGCGGGTGAACCTGATTTTGACACTCCGGACCACATCAAAGCGGCGGCCAAGGCGGCCATTGATGCGGGTATGACCAAGTACACGGCGGTGCCCGGCACCATAGAATTGCGCAAGGCGATTTGTGCCAAATTCAAACGTGACAATGACCTTGAATATACACCGGAACAAATTCAGGTTGCCGGTGGGGGCAAGCAAAGCATCTATAACCTGATGATGGCAACCTTGGATCCGGGCGACGAAGTCATTATTCCCGCTCCATACTGGGTGTCTTATCCCGATATTACGTTGCTGGCCGAAGGCACACCGGTGATTGTTGATTGCCCGGTCGAAGATGGTTTCAAGTTGAGCCCTGAAAACCTGCAAAAAGCCATAACGCCCAAAACCAAATGGCTGATCATCAATTCCCCCTCAAACCCCACGGGGGCGGGGTATACGCGTGCGGATATGAAGGCATTGACCGATGTGTTGATGAAGCCTGAAAACAGCCATGTATGGGTGATGACCGACGATATGTATGAATTGTTGGTTTATGATGATTTTGAATTTGTCACTCCGGCCCAAGTCGAACCCGGCCTTTATGACCGCACCATGACCTTGAACGGGGTGTCGAAAGCGTATTGCATGACCGGTTGGCGTGTGGGATATGCGGCGGGGCCTGCGGACGTGATCAAGGCGATGAACAAGGTCCAATCGCAATCAACGACCCATGCCACGTCTATTTCCCAAGCCGCAGCCGTCGAAGCCCTGAATGGCGATCACAGCTTTATCGCGACCAACAACAAAGCCTTTAAAGGCCGCCGCAATTTGGTTGTGAAGTTGTTGAACGAAGTTGACGGATTGGACTGTCCCATGCCGGACGGTGCCTTTTACGTTTACCCAAGCTGCGCCGGGCTGATGGGCAAAACCACGCCCGAGGGCAAGAAAATCGAAACCGATGGCGATTTGGTGACGTATATGTTGGAATCCGAAGGTGTCGCCGCCATGCACGGCGAAGCCTTTGGCCTGAGCCCGCATTTTCGCGTGTCCTATGCCACGTCCAACGAATTGTTGACGGATGCTTGTGGACGCATCAAACGGGCCTGTGATGCTTTGACGTAAAACGCTTGCGTATGAATGATGTGAAAAGGCGGCTCTTTATGGGTCGCCTTTTTTCATGACCACGGTCTCGCGCGTTATCCCCTTGTAACGGTCCATTTAAAAGATATGGGTCATGTAAACTCCGTGAGCGAGGGGCTCTTTTATAAATGCTCGCATATAGGATTATTATCTCTATGATAAGATGAGTGTCTTATGGATATGACGACCGACGATGATTATATGAGAGTCAGATTATAAAAAAAGTTAACAACTTTGCAGAATGTTTTGGGAGCGGATTTCATGAACTTAACCATTTCGAAAAAATTACCGATCGTTATCGTCATACTGGCGGCAATGCCCGTTATTATTTCGGGTATTATTGCCTTTTTTCAAACGCAGTCGGCATTGCACGTTGCTGCTTTTGAAAGATTATCAGCGGTCCAGAAATCCCGCGCTCATGAACTTTCAGGGTATCTGTATACGATTCATGGCGACTTGGACGTGCTGACGTCTTCTTCCAGCGTGATTGATGCCTTGGAACAATTCGAAGGAGCTTGGGTCGAGATGGCTGCCCAAGGCACCGATATGACGCAATACCTGCAAAAGGTCTTCATTTCGGATAATCCCAACCCGATTGGTGAAAAATTAAATTTAACGGCGGCCACGGATGGCAGTGCTTATAGTGCGGTGCATAAAAAATGGCATCCCTGGTTTACAAAGCTCCTCTTGGACCGGGATTATTTCGATATTTTTCTTTTGGATGACAAAGGAAACGTTGTTTATTCCGTTTTGAAAGAATTGGATTATGCCACCAACCTTAAGACGGGCAAGTGGAAAGATAGTGATCTTGCGAAAGTCGGCAAGATGGTTCGCCAAAACATGAAGCTGGGCTATACGGCCTTTACGGATTATTCACCCTACGCCCCATCTGATAATGTTCCCGCCAGTTTTATGGCTATGCCTATATTTGATCATCAAGGTGAAACCCATGGCACGTTGGTGTTTCAAATGCCCGTCGCCAAAATTAATGACATCATGCAACAATCGGGTGGTATGGGCGAAAGTGGTCAGAGCTATTTGGTCGGTCAAGACATGACCATGCGGAGCGATAGCCGTTTCTTAGCAAAAGGTGAAACCTCAATTCTGTCTCAAGACGTCGCAACGGACTCCGTTAAGAAAGCTCTAAACGGCGAAACAGGCATTGCGATTGTTGATAATTACCGGGGAATACCCGTGGTTTCGGCGTACGGCGCGCTTGATTTCTTAGGGGTCACTTGGGCGGTTATCGCCGAGGTGGATGATGCCGAAGTCAATATTCCGGTGATCGAATTGCGCAATGAAATGATTGTGATTATTTTAGCCACCATCGCCGTAGTGAGCGTTATTGGTTATTTCTTTGCCATGAGCATTACAAAACCCATCAGCGCGATGACAGGGGTCATGGGGGTCTTGGCCAACAAAGACTGGACTGCGGATGTGCCCAGCCAAAATCGTACCGACGAAATTGGTAAAATGGCGTCCGCCGTGCAAATTTTTAAGACCAATGGTCAAGAGGTCGAGCGCTTGGAATCCGAACAAAAAGCGAATGAGGCCCGCACCATACAAGAAAAACGCCAACAAATGCTGGATATGGCGGATGATTTCGAAAGCAGCGTTGGGGGTGTCGTGCAAAGCGTTTCTTCGGCATCGACGGAAATGCAATCTTCGGCTTCGACCTTGTCGGCGACGGCGGAA
>JAESSV010000263.1 GCA_016763895.1 Magnetovibrio sp.
TGTTTTGCGTTGCGCATCGCGTCTTCTATGGCGCGCGACGAAGGCTGGCTGGCCGAACACATGTTGATTGTTGGCCTGGAAAGCCCGGAAGGTGAAAAAACCTATATTGCTGCGGCTTTTCCTTCGGCTTGTGGCAAAACCAATTTGGCCATGCTGATCCCCCCCAAAGGCATGGATGGGTGGAAAGTATGGACGGTTGGCGATGATATTGCCTGGATCAAACCCGGGGATGATGGCAAACTTTACGCCATTAATCCGGAATATGGCTACTTTGGCGTGGCTCCGGGAACCTCCGAGGATTCAAACCCAACGGCCCTGAAAACCTTGGACGAAGGCTGTATTTACACCAATGTTGCGCTGACCGACGAGGGTGATGTGTGGTGGGAAGACTTATCAGAGCCCCCCGCTCACTTGATCGATTGGAAAGGCAACGATTGGACACCTGAATCGACCACGCCTGCGGCTCATCCCAATTCCCGTTTTGCGGCTCCGGCGTCTCGGTGTCCGTCCATTGATCCCGCGTGGGAAGACCCCAAAGGTGTCCCGATCAAGGCCTTTATATTTGGCGGAAGGTTGTCAAAAACCTATCCCTTGGTGTTTCAATCTTTAGATTGGAATCACGGTGTTTACATGGCCGCGACCATGGGGTCCGAAGCCACCGCCGCCGCAGAAGGCCAAGCCGCGATTCGCCGCGACCCGTTCGCCATGTTGCCGTTTTGTGGTTACAACATGGGCGATTATTGGCAGCATTGGATGGATTTTGGGGCCAAGTTGGATAATCCCCCGAAAATCTTCCGCGTCAACTGGTTCCGCAAAGACAAAGATGGCAAATTCATGTGGCCCGGATTTAGGCAAAACATGCGCGTTCTCAAATGGGTCGTTGACCGGGTGAATGGGCATGGCAATGGCGTTGAAAGCCCCTTGGGTCACATGCCAATGCACGCCGATATTCCATGGGAAGGTTTGGATTATGACGATGAACATTTCCATCATTTGATGGAAGTTGACCGCGCCGGAGCCTTGGATGATGCCGAAGACCAAAGCGAACTGTTTGGGCGCTTTGGCGATAAGCTTCCCCCCGAAATGGAACGCCAACGCCAAGCTCAAATTAGCCGTTTGAATGCGGCACCGGAAATTTGGAAATTACCGGATTAATCGCTTTCTTTAACGGGGGATTTAACGCGGGATTTTGAAGGGGCTTGATCAAGCGAAAGATGGCAATGCGGGCATTTTTCACCGTGTTCAGATCTGCGTTTGAACAAAACCGTGTCCGTGATGGATTTAACGTCGGCGGTGCTGAGGTTCAGGTCGTGCACCAACTTATCTAAATTCTTTTGCTCATCGTTTGAGATAAAGCCGTCTTGCAGGGCTTCTTGGATATGTTTTTTCAGCTCGATGCGATTGCGGTTCAGGGCATTGTTAAAGCCTGAGGCCAAGATACCCGCCGGTAAAGCCACCATCCCCAACCCCACCATGGCGATAAAGGCCCCGACGATCTTGCCATAAACGGTCAGCGGAACAACATCCCCATACCCCACCGTGGTCATGGTGATGATGGCCCAATACATGGACGCGGGAATGGAAGAAAACACCTCGGGTTGGACGTTGTGTTCAAACTCGAACGCCAACGTGGCGGCGATGAACATCAAAAACATGGATACAAACATCGCCGCACCAATGGTGCGGGCTTCTTCGCGGAAAACACCGAACAACAATGTCATGGCACTGGAATATCGGGTCAGTTTAAAAATGCGCAACAACCGCAAGGCTCTGAGAATACGAAGATCGGCCCCAACAAACATAGACAAATAAAAGGGTGCGATGGCGATCACATCAATAATAGCCAGCCACGTGAACATATAACGCACGCGCCCTTTTATGGGGTGAGCGTGCTCATGCCGCCAAGGGTTGTCAACCGCGGACCACAACCTTGCTAAATATTCCAGGGTGAAAACAACCACCGAGAAAACCTCAAACCAATGGAAATATATCTCAATTCCGATTTTTAGGCTGTCCACGGATTCCAGCACCACCACCACAACATTAAGACTGATCAGAACGATCAAGCCAAGGTCGACAAAACGCGACAGCCAGTCTTTGCCGTTGACCCCGTGCAAGACCTCAGCCGTTCTCAGGCGCAATCGTTCATATGTATTTTGTGGTTTAAGTACGCGTTCCATATCAAAAGGATAGCGTGATATGAAAGCCGATCATAGCCCCAAGATTAATCCGTTCTGGCGTGCCTTGCCCCTTGGACACCCAAAATCAACCAGCCCAACATCAACAAGCCGCCACCAAGGGGGGCTGCTCCGGTGACCGGAACAATTGACAATCCGCCAAAGCAATACAAAGTTCCGGCAAACAAAAGGATGCCCGTTTGAAAGAAAACTCCGGCCACACTGAGGCTTTTGTTTGCCCCCTTGCTCAACAACAAGCCAACCCCCAATAAGGCGATGGCATGCCACATTTGATATTGAGAACCCATCATAAAAATATCGCGAATTTCAGGAACGTCGCCAAGGGCATGCCAACCGTATGCTCCCATAGCCACGGCCATTGCCGCATTGATGCCTGATAATAAAATCCATTTGTTCATGACGTGTTCTTTCATTTTAACGTTATCTTGAGCGTTTGTGTTTTACACATACAATATGGTCGCAAGAAATGCCTTTTTTGTTTTGCTGTCTCCCGTCATTGTTTTTATGGCGGGGGCTGCTCTGATATCCAAACCGCAAGCTGTGCCTTTTTCCTTGGGCGTTGTCTTGCCCATGTTGCCCTACGTGTTGGGAGCGGCCGCCGTGGTGTTGGGGTGGTGGTTTAAAACTCCGCGTGTGGTTTTGATGGTGTGTCTTTTGGTGGGCGCGCATTGGGTGCTGTCCACCTTTGTTCCTGATATAGAACATGTTGGGGCCCATTCAAGAGAGCTGATGGTAATTTATGCGGCCTTAGCTGTTCTTTTCCCCGTCAATGCGGTTTTAATTGCCAGCATGGCCGATCGCGGCTTTGCCTCTAAAAGCGTGATCGCATGGGCGCTCTTTATGCTCGTGCAAATTATTGCGGTGGTGGTGATTTGGGGTGCGGACCTTGGCGTCAGCACATGGTTGGACGAAATTCTGCATATGCGCGTGTTTGATGCGCGGCTGGATTATTGGTCCATGTTGCCGCAACCCGCAATTTTGTTGTTTTTTGTCGCCATGGTGGCTTTGTTTGGCCGCGCGGCCTGGCGTGGAAGCGCCCTTGATGGGGGTTTGTTTGGGGCTGTCGCCGCCGGAGCCCTCGCCTTGCATGGGGCCGGACAAGGCCATTTGCCGCACATCATGTTTTCACTGGGCTGTTTTGTGCTCTTGGTTTCGGTCCTGCAAGAAAGCTACCGCTTGGCTTACATTGACGAACTGACCAGCCTTCCGGGGCGCAGGGCTTTGATGCATGATCTGGAATCTTTAAGGGGCTGTTATACGGTCGCCATGTTGGACGTGGATCATTTTAAAAAATTCAATGACACCTATGGGCACAGCGTCGGAGATCAGGTGTTGATGATGGTCGCCAGCCGCATGATGAAAGTCACGGGCGGGGGCCGCGCCTTTCGCTATGGCGGTGAAGAATTTACGGTTTTATTCCCGCGCAAAACCGCCCCTCAAGCTTTGCCTCATTTGGATAAATTGCGCAAGGCCATTGCCGAAGCCCGGTTCGAGTTGCGCGACCAAGACCGCCCCAAAGAAAAACCAGCCCGCACACAAAAACCTCGACCCAAGACCGATAAACATGCCTTTGTCAGCGTGACCATTTCGATCGGAGCCGCCGAACATGGCCCAGGCCAAAAAGCAGACGAAACGCTAAAAGCTTCGGATCAAGCGCTGTACCGCGCCAAGGACAATGGCCGAAATCAGGTTTCAATTTAAGTTTATCGTTGGTGATCGGATCAGAACCAAGGAATAAAAGGTCGTAAGCCTCGGCTGTATTACGCAGGAGGGGAAACGTACCCGTACGCCACCGCCAACAACGCCCCGCCCAGGGCTATTCGGTACAAGACGAAGGGGGTAAAGCTGGCCCGTCTGAGCCATGCCATCATCAAAGCAATGGCCACCAGCGCAGACACAAACGATAGCCCAATGCCCGTCAGGGCGGTGTTCATTTGCAAAACGTCACCGCTTTTATAAAGATCCAGTCCCTTTAGGACGCCAGCACCGACGATGGCGGGAATGGATAACAGCATGGAAAAGCGGGCGCAATCTACACGTTCCATACCCAACAAACGGCCCGCCGCCATGGTGATACCGCTGCGCGATGTGCCGGGAATAAGAGCCAAGCATTGAGAAATGCCTATGATCAAAACATCGGAAACGCCAAGATGTTCCATACGCCGGAGCGTTAAGCCAAATTTATCCGTCATCCATAAAACCAGGCCAAAGCCCAAGGTCGCCCAACCGATAACTTCGATGGATCGAATGCCTTCTGGCATGGCTTTGTGCATCCAATAGCCAGCCCCCACCACGGGAAGCGTGCCCAACACCAAAAGAAAACCAATCCGCGCGCCATCGTTCACGCCTTTGCCTTTGATCACCCGCCACAACCCGGCAAGGATCATGATAATGTCACGCCAAAGATAAACCACAACCGCGCCCAATGTGCCCACGTGCACGGCGACATCAAGGGTCACGCCTTGATCTTCCCAACCCACCAACCACGGCACCAAAACCAAATGACCAGACGAGCTGATGGGTAAAAATTCAGTGATTCCCTGAACAAGGGCGAGAACGGCAATATGAAAAAAAGGCACGACTTCCAGGGCTCCGATATTTAAGTCAAGGGAACTTTGCGAATCCAATATTGCTCGACTTTACCCCACACAGACGGGACGGGCAAAGCCCTGTCTTCTAAATAAGCCTTATGGGTTCATGTTTTTTCACCCAATTGCAGCCAAAAAAGATTTAGCGGGGTTTTCTTTTGTCACCACTTCCGCTAATCTCAGGCCTCAAAAGTTTCAAGATAAACGTTCAAATGTTTAGGCCGTGTTGAATATATTGCACACGGGATATGAATTTAGCGCCTTGTTAACATCTTGATACTACAGTTTTTTTCCAGGCGCACTTACGCTTCTGATGAGGATGGATATTTGATATGAAAGCCAGCGGGCTGCCCCATAAGCAGGGCCTCTACGACCCCAGCAACGAACGCGACAATTGTGGTGTCGGCTTCATTTGCAACATCAAGAATAAAAAAAGCCACGAAATTATCACGCAAGGCTTGCAAATTCTTGTCAACATGGACCACCGCGGTGCGGTCGGCGCGGACCCGCTTGCGGGCGATGGCGCCGGTATTATGATGCAAATTCCGCATGATATGTTGGTCGAAGAATGCAAAGACTTAGGCTTTAAGCTTCCAGAAGTTGGTGAATACGCCGTGGGCCAAGTGTTTTTACCCCGCGACAAAAGCGCCCGCCGCGCGTGCTTGCAAGCCTTTGACGTGGTTGTGCCTCACGAAGGCCAAGAGCTGTTGGGCTGGCGTGACGTTCCGGTCGACAACTCATGCCTTGGCGAAAGCGTCAAAGCGGCGGAGCCTGTTATTCGCCAGGTGTTCATCAAAAAAGGCGCCAACACGCCGGATGAACAGGCGTTTGAACGCAAATTGTTTGTTATCCGCAAGCAAGTCCACCATGCGGTTTGGGATGTCATTGATGATGACAGCCATGGCAATTTCTATATTCCCACCTTGTCCACCCGCACCATTGTTTACAAAGGCATGGTGTTGTCGAGCAATCTGGGCACGTTTTATTTGGATCTTCAAGACGAACGCACCACATCTGCGTTGGCCTTGGTGCACCAACGCTTTTCCACCAACACCTTCCCCAGTTGGGAATTGGCACAGCCGTTCCGGTATCTGTGCCACAACGGTGAAATCAACACGGTGCGCGGCAACATCAACTGGATGCGTGCCCGCAAAGCCACCATGTCTTCGGAAATTTTGGGCGACGACCTCGACAAGCTTTGGCCGTTGATTGGCGATGGCTCTTCGGATTCAGCGACCTTTGACAACGCGTTGGAACTTCTGGTCGCGGGCGGCTATTCGCTGTCCCACGCCATGATGATGATGATTCCCGAAGCTTGGGATTCCAACCCGTTGATGGACCCTGAACGCCGGGCATTTTATGAATATCATGCGGCCTTGATGGAACCTTGGGATGGTCCTGCTGCGGTTTGCTTTACCGATGGCCGCCAAATTGGCGCGACCTTGGATCGCAACGGTTTGCGTCCAGCCCGTTATGTGGTGACCGACGATGATTTCTTGATCATGGGATCAGAAGTCGGCGTGATTCCCATCGACGAAAGCAAAATTGTTAAAAAATGGCGTTTACAGCCGGGCAAGATGTTTTTGATCGACCTGGTCGAAGGCCGCATCATTGATGACGAAGAAATCAAATCATCCTTGACCCAAGCCAAACCTTATCAAGAATGGCTGGACAGAACGCAGATCAAAGTCGAAGACTTGCCTGCGGAAAATCCCGCCATGCCCCCCGACCATGAAACCATGTTGGAAGCCCAAAAAGCATTTGGCTATACCCAAGAAGACAACAAACATTTCATCAAACCGATGGCGTTAACGGGTCAAGACCCGATTGGGTCCATGGGACGCGATACGCCCATTGCGGTGTTGTCGGCGCGGCCTAAAATTCTGTACGATTATTTCACCCAGAACTTTGCCCAAGTCACCAACCCCCCCATTGATCCCATTCGCGAAGAATTGGTGATGAGCCTGATCAGCCTGATCGGACCGCGTCCAAACTTGATGAACGTGAACCGCACCGGCACGCGCAAACGTTTGGAAGTGCGTCAACCTATCCTCAGCAACCTGGATCTGGAAAAAATTCGCCACATTGAAAACCATGTGGACAAAGGCTTTAAGACCTACACGCTGTCCATATGTTATCCCGCTTCGAAAGGCGCCGAAGGCATGGAAGCGGCCTTGGACAAGGTCTTTGCCAAGGCTGAAAAAGTGGTCAATGAAGGCTATAACATCATCATTTTGTCGGATCGCCGTTTGGACGCTGATCACATTGCCATTCCGGCTTTGCTGGCGACCGCAGGTGTGCATCATCACTTGATCCGCACGGGGCTAAGAACTTCTGCTGGCTTGGTCGTGGAAACAGGCGAAGCCCGCCGCGTTCATGATTTTTGTTTGTTGGGGGGGTACGGTGCCGAAGCCATTAACCCCTATCTGGCGTTCGACACCATCGGCGACTTTGCCGAAGATCTGCCCGAAGACATCAGCGTCGAAGAAGCCCAAAAACGCTATATCAAAGCGGTCGACAAGGGCATGCTCAAAGTGTTCTCGAAAATGGGCATTTCCACATTCCAATCTTATTGTGGCGCGCAAATTTTTGATGCCATTGGTTTGAATGAAAAATTTATTGAACGTTACTTCACCAAAACGGCGTCCAAGGTCGGTGGCATCGATATTTCAGATATTGCCAAGGAAACCGTCAAACGTCATACGGCGGCCTTTGGCAACGATCCGTTGTTGAAAAATGCTTTGGATGTGGGGGGTGAATTGGCGTGGCGTCATCGTGGCGAAACCCACGCGTGGACACCTGAAACCATCGCATTGTTGCAACACGCTGTGCGCAAAAGCGATCGCGAAACATACCGCAAGTATGAAGCCGCCATGAACGACCACGATGTCAAAGTGCAAAACCTGCGCGGCTTGTTCAAGCTCAACGGCACCGGCAAGTCCGTGCCGTTGGATGAAGTCGAAAGCGTTTCCGATATCTGTAAGCGTTTTTCCACGGGGGCCATGTCGTTTGGCTCAATTTCGTGGGAAGCCCACACCAACGTTGCCATTGCCATGAACCGCATTGGCGGCAAGTCCAACACGGGCGAAGGCGGCGAAGAAGCGATTCGCTTTACGCCCATGGAAAACGGCGACAGCATGCGGTCTGCGATCAAGCAGGTGGCGTCTGGTCGCTTTGGCGTGACGGCTGAATATTTGGTCAACGCCGACGAAATCCAAATTAAAATGGCCCAAGGGGCAAAACCGGGTGAAGGCGGGCAATTGCCCGGTCACAAGGTCAACGAATGGATCGGTCGGGTGCGTCACTCTACACCGGGCGTGGGTTTGATTTCTCCTCCTCCGCATCACGACATTTATTCCATTGAAGATTTGGCGCAGTTGATTCACGACTTGAAAAACATCAATCCGAAAGCTCGTATTTCGGTCAAGTTGGTGTCCGAAGTCGGGGTCGGCACGGTGGCCGCGGGTGTATCCAAGGCTCATGCTGACCACGTTACCATTTCGGGTTTTGACGGCGGCACCGGGGCGTCTCCTTTGACGTCAACGCAACACGCGGGTGGCCCTTGGGAGATCGGCTTGGCCGAAACCCATCAAACCCTGGTCATGAACAAATTGCGGGGCCGCATTGCGGTTCAGGTTGACGGTGGATTGCGCACCGCACGTGATGTCATCGTTGGCGCATTGTTAGGCGCCGATGAATTTGGCTTTGCCACGGGTGCTTTAATTGCCCAAGGCTGTTTGATGATGCGCAAATGTCACTTGAACACCTGCCCCGTTGGCATTGCCACGCAAAATGCCGAACTGCGCAAATTGTTCCCGGGTGAACCTGGACACGTCGTTAATTTCTTCACCTATATGGCCGAAGAAATGCGGGTGTTGATGGCCAAGCTTGGTTTTAGAACCATCAACGAAATGATTGGCCGTTCCGACACATTGGAAATGAACAAAGCCATCAATCATTGGAAAGCCGAAGGTTTGGATTTTTCTGGCTTGTTGCACAAACCCAAAGCCGGCAAAGGTGTTGCGATCTATAACACCGAAACCCAAAACCACGGTTTGGAGAAAGCGTTGGACAACGGCTTGATCCTTCAAGCCGCTGACGCCATTGAAAACGGTACTCCTGTTAAAATTACGACGAACCTAATCAATGTAAACCGCACCTTTGGCACCATGTTATCAGGCCGCGTGGCCATGAAATACGGCAAAACAGGTCTTCCCGATGACACCATCTTTATTGATGCTACGGGAACCGCGGGCCAATCTTTGGGCGCGTGGTTAAGCCCCGGCATCACCATCGATCTAAAAGGTGACGCCAATGACTATGTGGGCAAAGGTTTGGCCGGAGGGCGCATCATTGTGCGTCCTGTGGACATTTGCCCCATCATCGCCGAAGAAAACATGATCGCGGGCAACACTTGTTTGTACGGAGCAACGTCAGGCGAAGCTTACCTGCGCGGCATCGCCGGGGAACGGTTCGCGGTTCGCAATTCAGGCGCCACCACGGTGGTCGAAGGTATTGGCGATCACGGGTGTGAATACATGACCGGCGGCGTTGTGTGCGTGCTGGGCGCCACAGGGCGAAATTTTGCAGCCGGCATGTCCGGCGGCATTGCTTACGTACTCGATGAAGCTGGCAATTTTGCTGAACGCTGCAATATGGCGATGGTTGAACTTGAGCCGGTCCCTGAAGAGGACGATTTGCTTGAAAAACTACATCACCATGGCGGCGATCTCGACCATAAGGGCCGGGTGGATGTTTCATCCGACATGACCCGTTTTGATGAAGAGCGCCTCAAGCAGCTTATCATCTCTCATATGCATTATACCGGCTCCACTCGGGCCAAGGAAATTTTGGATAATTGGGAAGAATACCGTCCGAAATTTGCCAAGGTCATGCCGATTGAATATCGCCGGGCATTGCGGGAAATGGAAGAAAAACA
>JAESSV010000264.1 GCA_016763895.1 Magnetovibrio sp.
TCAGGTGGGTGTATATCCGCCCCAACAATTGTGGGTGGTCGTCGGTACGGGTGTTGCGAAAATCGGGAATGCGCGCCACGTCCCACATCAAGCGTATGGCGTCTTTGGTGGTGGCAAGGGATTTGATGGCATCGTCTTTGATCAAATATGCCAAAGCTTGTTCGTCATCGGCTTCGCGCACGCGGCGCAACATATTGTGATCGGGGCGTTGGGAAAGGCTGCTTTGCAGCCGCTTTATCGAGCCAAATTCCAAGTTCGAATTGCGCCAAAAAATATAGCTCAACGGTTTAAAACGGTGCTCTTGAATGTCTTCGACAAGTTGCGGATGAAGCCCCAATATGTCGCCGGTGGTGCCAAAGGTTCCGTCATTTAAATGGCGACCCGCCCGTCCGGCAATTTGCGCCAGTTCGGCTGGGTTGAGTTGGCGCATGTGTCGTCCGTCAAATTTGCGGATCGCCGCCAAGGCCACATGATCCACATCCATATTAAGGCCCATGCCCACCGCATCGGTTGCCACCAAATAATCAACCTCGCCCGATTGAAACATGTCCACTTGGGCATTGCGGGTGGTGGGGCTAAGCGCGCCCATGACAATGGCGGCCCCCCCCGATTGTCGGCGGATCAATTCGGCGATGGCGTAAACATCATTGGCGGAAAACGCGACGATACAGCTTCTGGGTTTAAGGCGCGTAAGCTTTTTATAGCCAGTGTATCGCAACGTTGAAAGCCGGGGACGAGACACAAATTGGACGTTTCGAACCAATGCCTGAATGATCGGGCGAACCGTGTCGGCCCCCAAAAACATGGTTTCGCGGGTGCCTCGGTAATGTAAAAGTCGGTCCGTAAAAACGTGACCCCGATCGGGATCGGAACACATTTGAATTTCGTCAATGGCGGCAAAATCAAAACGGCGATCCGAAGGCATGCTTTCCACGGTGGTGAGAAAATATTTGGCGTTGGCAGGAATAATCTTTTCTTCCCCGGTGACCAAAGCCACAGCCCCACGCCCTTTCATCTTCACCGCCCGATCATAATTTTCCCGCGCCAACAAGCGCAACGGAAAGCCAATCACCCCCGAACCATGGGTCATCATGCTTTCCATCGCCAAATGTGTCTTACCCGTATTGGTCGGCCCCAATACGGCTTGAATCAAGATCCGATCGCGAGAAGTGTTAATTTGCATGGGATGGTTTTAAGGGGTTTTGGTTGGGATGGAAAGAAGTTGCTGGGCACAATAGTAAAGGAGCACTATTAACAGTCAGGAGGAGTAGCCGAAGGCTAGGACAGGCCAAAGCCCCTCTTCGAAAGCAAAGCTTTCAGGGAGGGGGCGCCCCAGCCCCCGCGCAAAGCGCGTTCTTTCGCGGGCTATGCCACCGACAAGATAAAGAAAAGGCGATGAAATTTGTCAGGACCACTCCTGTCAGAGCAATAATTAGTCATAAACAACTTGACTCGTATGGTTGTAAAAATACATACTTTACAAGTTAAGAGTCGATTCTCTTCCAATCCAAAGAAAGGAAACTCCATGGCTAAAGTAGCTCCGTTCCATTCCAAAAAAACCGCAACAAAAGTCCATCACGACAACAGCAGTTGTACAGAAGGCAATAATATCGAAAAAGAAAACAAGGCTTCAGGAACGGGTGGGCTTCCAAAGTGCTCAAATTGCAAGAGCCTATAATAAGGCGACATCCCAATTGGGGCCGGTCAATTCACCAAGGTCAACCGTCCATATGCGTGCGATTGACCTTGGTCTTAACCCGGCCCTTATTGCTATTCCCTCGTCCAATGGCATATCAAGTTTAAGCCCGAACGATTTGGCATCACCCATGGCAATCCTCTCCGTCCTGGTGTAATGTCCGCCCCTTTTGTATGTCTTGAAGCTTCGCCCCAAGAGCCTTAATAGCTGAGTTATTAGGAAATTCCGAAACAACGCTTTTCCTGAGAACACGCCCCAACTCGTTCTTGAGGGATGCCAGCGTTACGACATGGACGCCCTCGTCAGCATCCGCCGCCCGAGCCGTGAAATGCAAGAAACCCGGCACACCTAAATTTTCATTGCCCTTACGGCAAGGGGACGCTAGCTTTGCGGGTATGGCATCGACATTACCACAACCCGTAACGCCTGACCCCCCTGTCCAAACAGGGGTGTGGTTTCACGTCTTTACAGTTTTGGGCATTTTCACGCTTTTGGGTGGGGGCATTTTTGTTGGGGTTTTTAGCGAGGCTTGGGGGGATTACCTAGGCATGACAGATGCCAAGGTCAAAGCCGAAGCCTTGCTGAACCTGAGGTGGTCGATGGGTGCCGCCGGAACCGTGATTTTGGGCTCGTGGGGATTGGCCCTCGCCGCTGTGCGCACCCATGCGCTGGACAAACAAGCAAAGACTCAGAAAAAATATCTGGTGTTTGAAGCGGAAAAACATTCATCCGAAGCCTTTGCAAAGGCGATTGAACAATTGGGGCATGAGGACTTTGCCGTTAACTTAGGCGCCGTTTCCGCGCTTGAGGCGCTCGCAAGGAATTCAAAAACCTTGCACGGAACAATTTTTGAAACCTTGTGTGCGTATGTGCGGGAAAAGGCTCCGGCTCCTAAAAATGAGGAAAGGTATATACATGCAGATAGTCCAAGCGTTGTGGTGCAAGCTATTTTGACCGTGATCGGACGCCGAGAGGTGGACCATGATCCGGATAAATTTCGTTTAGACCTTAAGCACATGGACCTTCGTTGGGCAGATATGAATGAAGGCCGCTTGGCAGGAGCCAAACTTATGGGCTCGAATTTATACGGTGCAGATTTGACCGGGGCCATTCTTGAAAATGCAAACTTATGCATTGCGAATCTTCAATATTCATTACTTAAGGGGAGCAACCTGAAAGGTGCAAAATTTGGAGGTGCAAATTTAACAGGCATTAAATTTGATGAAGAAACTAATGTAAGTGGTGCTGATTTTGTATCGGCTGAACACATCCCGGCGCAAACAAATAATGACTTTAGGGCAACGGTGATCAGTTCGGATAAAACAAAGTGGCCTGCAGATGATAGCCCGCGTGCTTGGGACCGCGACTAAAAAATAGCCAAACATTTTTATGGGTTGCGGGTAGTATACATAAAACATTTCAGGAGAAGCATATGTCCACACCGACACTCATCATTGGCAATAAGAATTATTCTTCGTGGTCGCTGAGGCCTTGGTTGGCTTTGCGGGTGGCGAATATTGAATTTGTTGAAA
>JAESSV010000265.1 GCA_016763895.1 Magnetovibrio sp.
CATTCCGATGCCATGTTGGGCACGCTGACAATGAAGGACAAAGCCCTTTGGAAACGCTCAAAAATCACAGCTGGGGCCTTGGGCTATGCCGCGTCTCCCGATGATTGTTTCTTAGGCCTGCGCGGATTGCGGACGTTGGCGGTGCGCCTGCCGCGCCATGAGGCCAACGCTTTGAAACTTGCCCATTGGTTGGAAACGCGGTCTGAGATCGAAACCGTTCTACACCCGGCCCTGGAATCTTGCCCCGGCCATAATATTTGGAAGCGTGATTTTACGGGCTCTTGTGGATTGTTTGGCGTGGTCTTGAAAGAAGGCCCAAATCCGGCCGCCATTGCCCGCATGCTGGATGGCCTGAACCTGTTTGCCATGGGGTACAGTTGGGGCGGCTTTGAAAGCTTGATTATTCCCACAGACCCCGCAACCACACGCAACACTTACGACTGGCCGCATAAGGGTCAATCCTTGCGCATTCATGCGGGCCTCGAAGACCCAGACGACCTGATTGCCGATTTAACGGCGGGGCTGAACCGCCTTAACGCTTAAGTAAACCCATGTTTAACGTTTAACGCTTAAGCAAACTAAGGGCGAAAAATAAAGTTGCGGCGGCGACAATGGACGGGCCCGCCGGAGAATCATAAGCGTAAGACGCCCACAAACCAATGCCCACCGAACAGACGCCGATGACAGCAGCCGCAATCGCCATGGCTTCGGGGGTCTTTGAAAAAGATCTTGCCGCCGCGGCTGGAATAACCAGCATGGACGTCACCAACACAATCCCCACCACCTTCATCGCCAAAGCCACCACAAGCGCCAACAGCACCATAAAGGCCAATTCAACCCGGCGCACAGGCACACCTTCGACGCTGGCGATATCGGCGTGAACCGTTAGGCTTAACAACGGTTGCCAAAGCTTTATCAGGGCGGCAAGCACAAACCCAGCCCCGCCCCATAACCACCAGACCTCTTCAACACCCACGGCCAAAATATCGCCAAACAAATAGCCCATCAAATCAATGCGCACGGTGTCCAACAAAGACGTCACGATCAAACCCACCGCCAAAGCCCCATGGGCAACGATGCCCAGCAAGGTATCCAAAGAAAGGCCCTTCACGCCGTTCAGCCAGCCCAACATAAGAGCCGCAGCCATCACGACGAAAGCCACCCCTAATCCCGGTTGAACCCCCAACAAAAACCCCAATGCCACTCCCAAAAGGGCCGTATGGCTGAGGGCTCCGCCAAAATAAGCCATGCGACGCCACACCACGAAGGCCCCCAAAGGGCCAGACGCAAGGGCAACCGCAATGCCGGCTAGGGCTGAGCGTATTAAGAAATCATCCATGATCATCATCACAAGCATCATCACAAGCATCGTCACGAGCATCATCACTAGAATCGTCGATAACATGACCGTCTAAATCATGTTGGTGGTCATGTTGGTGGGCATAGACCGCCAATTCAGAGGCCACATTTTCACCAAATAAAGCGACAAATTCAGGGTGGCGGCTGACCGCTTCGGGATGACCTGCACAACACACATGGCGGTTCAGGCACACCACATGATCGGTTTGCGCCATCACCACACTTAAATCATGTGACACCATCAATACGCCCACATTTCGGTGCTTGCGAATGCTGTTGATCAATCGGTACAGTTCGGCTTGGCCCGTGATGTCCACCCCCTGAACGGGTTCGTCCAACACCAACAAATCAGGTTCACGCAACAACGCCCGCGCCAACATAACCCGTTGCATTTCGCCACCTGAGACCGATTGCAAAGGAGAATTGGCAATCGCCGATGCGCCGACCTCTTTCAAAACTTTTAAGGTTTTGCCCAATCCAGGCTTGGTGCCCAATTGTAAAAACCTGCGCACGGTCATGGGCAGGGCGGGATCAATTTGCAAACGTTGTGGCATATAGCCTATCGACAAACCTTTGCGCCGCGTCACGGTTCCAGAACTGGGCTGAATAAGCCCCAGCATGGCCCGCACCAAAGATGTTTTCCCGGCACCATTGGGGCCGATCAACGTCACGACTTCTCCGCACCGCACACGCACATTGGCTCCGGACAAGATGCTTTGCCCGTCAAAGCTCACGCCAACGTTGTGGGCTTCAAGTAACATGTCTTCGCTCTTGTGTTCGCGGGGTGGGGGCATGTAGGTTGTGTCTCTGGTTATTGTAACATCACTGAATAACACCGGATACCATGAACGCCGTGCAACAGATACGAAAACTCGCCATTGCCCTCATCATTAGTTTGCTGTCCACCTCTGCGCTTGCCGATCCGCTCAAAGTGGTGGCTTCGATCAAGCCCGTGCAAGCCTTGCTGTTCGCGGTTATGGGCGAAGATGCCCAAGTTGACGTTCTGTTGCCACCAAACACCTCACCGCACACGTTTGCCCTGAAACCGTCTCAAGCCGAAATGTTGCAAAAGGCTGATGTTGTCTTTTGGATTGGCCCAGAACTTGAAACCTCGCTTCAAGCCCCCTTGAAATCGTTAAGTTCAAAAGCCCGCATTATCGAACTTCTCAGATCACCTGACCTTAAACTTCTACACACCAATGGGGCGGTTGACCCCCATGTTTGGGTGTCCCCCGAAAATGTTAAGGTGTTGGTCAACGCCATTCGGGATGACCTGTCAAAATTAGACCCCGACAACGCCAAACTTTATGCCAAAAACGCCAAGCGCACGCAAAAACGAATGAAATTGCTCATACGCAAAGCCACGCAAATGTTTGCGCCCACCAAAGACAAACCGTATATTGTGCAACACGATGGTTTGGCCTATTTGGCTCAAGATTTTGGTTTGAACCAAGCGGGTTATTTGCAAACCATGCCCGGGCGTGAACCCGGAGCCAAGCACTTAAGCGCGTTGCGCGCGACCATCAAAGACAAAAATGTGCGGTGTTTGTTTGTTGAACCACAATTCACGTCAAGCCTTGCCCAAAGCCTGAAAAAAGACTTCACGTTAAAGATTGCCGAAGTTGATCTTATGGGCACGGATTTAGATGTTTCCCCCACCTTGCCTCTGCGGATTATTCAGGTCATTATTTTGCATATGGACAGATGCCAATACGTCAAACCCAAAACGGAAACCGTTCAATGAGCACCTTAGACGCAAAATCCGCCCAAGACTTAGCCGCACGGCTGACCTATAACCAAGCGGGTCTGATCCCGGCCATAGCTCAACAAGCCGATACCGGTGAAGTGTTGATGATGGCATGGATGAATGTTGAAGCCGTGGTGGAAACCTTGGTCTCAGGCCGCGTTTGTTATTATTCCCGGTCCAGATCAAAGCTTTGGCGCAAAGGCGAACGTTCCGGGCAAGTGCAAATGTTAAACGAGTTTCGTTGGGATTGTGATGAAGATACCATTTTGATGATGGTCGACCAAAAAGGTGTTGCGTGCCACACCGGACGGCGCAATTGCTTTTACAATGCTGTGCGCAATGGGACGAGCGAAATCATCAGTGACGTTGAAATCAACCCGGACGATCTGTATAGCTAGATATATCGACAAGGTTGCGTATGTCTCCGCTATCACTCATGGCATCTTGTAAAAAACCATAGGCTTCGGCATCTAGGCTTAGATAACTGACCGCAATGCAATTTTGACCAAGGCGTTCCACGCGACCGGGCAACTTCACAACCTGAATACTTTTCATGCACCGACCAAGACCTTCAATCGTCACCAAAGATCCTGTGCTTAAGTTGCCCTCATAATTTTTCAACAAAAATCCACCCATGGACCAGTTGTTGGTGGAATAAGATTCCCCATTCAAACACGCCACCATGGCAAGGCGTTTGGCCCGCAGTTGTTTGCGACGCTCACCGATGCCTTGCCCGTCGCTCAATGATGTTCCCATCGTCGCGATTGTCCTTACCCGCGCGTCAAAAAATTATGACCATATTTAAATTATGTGTATTCTACACATTTTAGCATATTGATGTCTGTTTTTTGTCACGGCTTGACTTCAAGCTCGGAAATACCGAAGCTGTGGTCTGTTTCATTGTCCAAGCTGGGGACTAAATGCCGTTCTTTCGCCTGTTATATTTGACACTTGTTGGGTTCTTTTTCGCCATCAGACCTGTTGCGGCGGATACCATCCGGGTCTTTGCTGCGGCCTCGACCCAACCGGTTATCGAAGCCTTAAGCCTTGACTTAAAAGACGCCGATATCACCGTGACGGCCGTGTATGCCAGCAGCGCCACTTTGGCCCGTCACATCGAATACGGAGCCCCCGCAGACGTCTACATCACTTCGAACGGCAAGTGGATGGATTACCTCGCCAATTTAGGCCTGATCCAACCCAAAACCCGGCGCACCATCGCCACCAATCGATTGGCGCTGATTTCCGCCCAAAACATAAACTTGGAAGACGTTATAAAAAACATTGCCAAGACATTACAGGCTGACCGTTTGGCCATAGCCGATCCCAACAGCGTCCCCGCCGGGCAATACGCCAAAGAAGCCTTAATCAGCACCAAGCAATGGCAGGCCCTGCAAGATCACCTTGCCCCAACCAAAGACGTCACCGGAGCCTTGATGTTGGTGGCGCGCGGCGAAGCGCCATTGGGCATTGTTTACGCATCCGATGTCTTGCGCTCAACAAAAATTAAGGCTTTTGCCCTGTTTCCCAAGAACAGCCACAGTTTGATTTCGTATCAAGCGGCGGCGATCACGGGCGCGCAATCTTTGGCTCTTAAAAAATTTCTGAATGTATTATCCGGTCCCCAAGGACGCACGGCGTTTCGACGCGCCGGATTTAAGCTCCACCCCGGATTTGAGGCGGCTCAACCATGACCGATCTGCTTTCCCTCCAAGATCTGCTTTCCCCCCAAGAATGGGCCGCCTTGGGCTTAAGCCTTAAGGTTTCTCTTTGGGCCACTGCGGCAAGCTTTCCCTTTGGCGTGTTGGTGGCGTGGATATTGGCGCGCACCCGTTTTTGGGGTCACGGCTTGCTCAACGGCGTTGTTCACCTGCCCTTGGTGTTGCCGCCTGTGGTTGTCGGATATGCGTTGTTGGTCGTTTTGGGGCGCAACGGGTTGGTGGGTGGATGGCTTTATACGGCCTTTGGCCTTTCGTTTGCCTTCACCTGGAAAGGGGCCGCCATTGCGGCTGGCGTTATGGCCTTTCCGCTTTTGGTGCGCGCCATGCGCTTAAGCCTTGAAGCCGTGGATCAGGATTTGGAACAAGCGGCTCAAACCTTGGGGGCCGCGCCGTTTCGCGTTTTTCTCACCATCACCTTGCCGTTGATGTTGCCCGGGCTCATCACCGGGTGTGTCTTGGGCTTTGCCCGCGCCTTGGGTGAATTTGGGGCCACCATCACTTTTGTTTCAAACATTCCCAAAGAAACCCAAACCCTGCCGTTGGCGTTGTACACGTTTACCCAAACCCCCGGCGGAGAAGCCGGGACTTTACGGTTGGCGGTTTTGGCCGTCATCATCGCGCTCGGCGCCTTGATGATCTCTGAAATTTTGGCCCGGCGCCTCAAACGCCAAAACCAGGGATCCCGCCATGACCGATAAGATTCTGCATATGGATGTGCGTTTTAAACGGGGGTCTTTTAAGGTTGATGCCAACCTATCCGCATCTTCAGGCGTAACGGCCTTGTTTGGGCGTTCGGGTTCTGGAAAAAGCACCATCGTATCGCTGCTGGCTGGGTTGTTAACCCCCCAAGACGGCTTGGTCCAAATTGGCGACAAAATCTTATATGGCAGCACCAAAGGCATCAATGTCCCCGTCCATAAACGCAACGTGGGTTATGTTTTTCAAGATCCACGATTGTTTCCACATTTAACCGTGACCCAAAACTTGACCTATGGCAGCCCGCGTTTGCCCGCGGCCGAACACGCCAAAATATTTGCCCAGGTCGTCTATGTCTTGAGCCTTGAAAGCTTATTGTCCAGATGGCCTTTAAGCTTGTCGGGTGGTGAAAAACAACGGGTGGCCATTGGCCGGGCTTTGCTTTCAAATCCAAAAATCTTGTTGATGGACGAACCCTTGGCCAACTTAGATAACGCGCACAAAAAAGAAATCCTGCCCTATATCCAACACATAAACACGACCTTTAACGTGCCCGTTGTTTATGTGTCCCACGCCATTGATGAAGTGGTCTGCCTTGCCGATACCTTGGCTTTGGTCAACGATGGTTCCATTGCCGCCCATGGCCCCGTTGAAGACATCATGGGGCGACTGGATTTAAGTCCCTTAACCGGAAGGTACGAGGCCGGAGCCGTGTTGAATTTAAGCGTTGCCAATCATGACAAAGAAAACGGCCTCACCCATTTAAGCCTTCAAGGGCACCGTCTTTATGCCCCTCAAACCCATTTAAGGCTTGGCACCAAGGTCCGTTTAAGGCTGCGCGCTCGTGACATTGCCTTGGCGCTTTCGGCCCCCAAAGACACCAGCATTTTAAATCAATTGCCCGTTGTGGTGACGGACATTAACCTTGAAAACGGGCCGCATGTGGAACTGGCTTTGGCCATTCAGTCCAAACCCGGATCTGAATACGCAAAACCACAAACTCTTGTTGCGCGCATCACAAAAAAGTCTTTTCAAGATTTAGGTCTCGCCAAAGGAAAGTCGGCTCACGCCTTGATCAAAGCCGTTGCGATTGATCATCACAGTTTAAGCAATAGAGGTATCCCTCACAAGCGTGACCCCCTATAATATATTTTTAATGATGGACGATCCGAATGCCCCCCCTTTTTAAGACTCTGTTGGCAAACAAGCTCATAAAAACAAGCATTATTGCCTTGTTTTTTGCCATATTAAGTCTTCAACCCTTGGCCCAAGCGGAAACCAAGGTGCTCAACTACGACAAATACGGCAATATTATTGGTTCGAAAACGTACCAGCAAGACAAACGCTCATCCGGTTCGAAGTCTGTTCCCCAACAGCCGGGAGCATCAACCTTTGACCCTGACACAGCCTATGAAAGCGGGGTGTTGATCTTGTCCGACCCCCCCTCAGGCTATGCCCGTAAAATCCGCGCCAAAGGCTTTCTCGTGATTGAACGGGTGACCTTGTACAATTTAGGCATGAGCCTCGTCCGCGTGCAAATTCCAACCCAAATGAACATCAAAGAAGCCATGCGTACGCTGGGGCGGCTGTTGCCGGGCGTATCCATCGACACCAACACCCAGTTTTATCCCAGCGGCCAACAAAGTCTCACCAGAAATTCCTTTGTAAACAGGCAAACTGCAAATCCGCGCATGATGGCGGGTTGGCAAAACTTGTCGGCCACGTGTGGCAAGGGCTTGCGCCTTGGCCAAATCGATTCGGGTGTCGCCTTGTCCCACCCGGCCCTCAAAGGCCAAGACATCATCTATCGGGCCTTTAACAGCCCCAGACGTTTCCCCGCCCCCGCAGGCCATGGAACGTCCATCGCCGCCATGTTGGTGGGCACCCAAAAATGGGGGGGACTGGTTCCCGGAGCAACATTATACGCCGCCAACATGTTTGAAATTAATGAGTATGGAAAAATGGTGGGCTCTGCTGTTGGTTTACTCAAAGCTATCGACTGGCTGATGTCCAAAAAGGTTCACGCCGTTAACCTGTCCATTGCCGGAAGCGACAACAAATTAATCCGCAAGGCTTTTGACGTGGCGAAAAAACACAACCTCATTCTTGTGGCTTCCGTTGGCAACTGGGGCCGATCTGATAAACCTGCTTTTCCCGCAGCGTACAGCCACGTTCTGGCCATAACCGCGATCAAGGAAGATGGCCGTATCTATATTCATGCCAACACGGGATCGTATGTTGATTTTGCGGCTCCGGGCGTTGGCATCTTCACAGCCACCCCCAATGGCCGGGGTAAGGCGGCCAGCGGCACGTCTTATTCCGTGCCTTATATCACGGTCATGGCGGCAATTTTAAACAGGGGCGGCAAGGCCCCAACGGTCAGCGTCTTGCGCAATATTTTAAAGGGCGCGACAATGGATTTGGGCAAGCCCGGAAAAGACAACGTATTCGGATTTGGAAAAATCAAAGCCCGCCCGGTATGCAAAAGCTAAGGCTTGATTTTGTGAATATCATCGGGTTCCAATGAGCTAAGGTGCGCCGGGGGCAAAACAGGCACCATACGGGTGGTCGCAATGTAAGCGCCGGGATTTAGCACCTGGGGCTTGAATTCTTTATCGATATATTTCACCACGCCCTTGCGATATTCATTCAACACCGGAGCCCAGGCGACAAACAATCCACCATTTACTTCAAAGCTTAAAATATCTTTATTTGCTCCTGCATTGTGGAGCCCGGTTGCCATACACTTGCTGTGGCCCACATAAACCCATTCGGGGTGAATGCCCGCATGAAAAATGAGAAAAACACCACCAACCCCCGTCAATTGACGCTCTTCGGGGTCTAAATCTAGAAAAGAAAAAAAACCACCCGTTTCACTCCGCACCCAATGGGGGTCCATCAAAGTCTTAAAAAGGTAGGCATCATCTTGTTTGAGGTTTGCTGTTTTTTTTTTCATAATCGAGCGATCTTATCGTTCAGGTTTACCGTTGAACATCATGCGTAACATCCTAGCATAACACATAAATTCTATTTAAGACACAAGGGCTGTACGAAGCCCTTGGGGCTGCTTATAGTGCCAACAAATATGCACCTCCCCTGCCCTCTTTCCCATGGACCATAATTATGATTGAACTTCATCAATTTGCCCCCAGCTACAATCTGCCCAACGCGAGCCCTTTTTGTATGAAGGTTGAAACGCTGCTGCGTATGGCTGGGCTCGACTATCACGTTTCCATCGTCAAAGACCCGTCTACATTGCCCAAAAACAAGGCGCCGATCATCATTGATGATGGCAAGACCATTGCGGATTCAACTTTAATCGCCGAGCACTTACAAACGCACTATGACGTTAACTTTGATGAAAATTTGACGGACGATGAAAAAGCATCCGCGCACATGATCCAAGTGATGCTGGAAGAACGCACCTATTGGGTTCTGGCCTATAGCCGTTGGATAGATCCGGTCAACTGGAAAGGCGTTAAAGAGGTCTATTTTGGACGCATTCCCATGCCCATGCGCATGGCGGTATCCAAACTGGCGCAAAAAAGTATGACCCGCAATCTTCAAGGACACGGTATTGGTCGCCATGACCCAGAGGACATCTATGCTCTTGGCATTTCCGACATCCAAACCCTGGCGACCGTCATGAAAGACAAGCCTTTTGTCATGGGCAACAAACCAAGCTTGGTTGATGCCACGGTGTATGCCTTTTTGGCCAATCTCTTTGTGGATGGGGTCAATAGCCCGTTAAAGGCTGCGGCAGAAGAAGTTCCCGCTTTCAAGGCTTATGTCGCTCGAATGACAGAGCTTTATTATCCAAAGTAAACCCATCAATCCAAAGGAACGATGCGGTCTTTGGGGAACGTAACCGTGACCGTTGTGCCCTGCCCTTTTGCGCTTTTGAAATGCAGTGTCCCCCCGTGCATTTCCACCAGCCCCTTGGCCAACGAAAGCCCCAACCCGGTGCCTTCGTGCGTCCGATTCAAGCCACTTTCAACTTGACCAAATTTGCTCAGGGCGGTTTGCAGTTCATGGGTGTCCATGCCGCAACCGGTATCTTTGATCACCATAACAACATCGCCCTTTTCCGACAGCTGGCTATGGATCGTCACGTCGCCCCCTTTGGGCGTAAACTTTACGGCATTGCTAAGCAAGTTAAGGAACACTTGTTTGCAACGGCGCTCATCGCCCATAAGCACAAGATTATTCAATCGGTCGCCAAACAGCAAAGACATTTCCCCGCTCTTGGCCCTTGGGGAAATCGAACGCAGGGACGTTTCGATCACTTCATTTAAGTCAAATGGGTACTCATGCAGTTTAAAGGACCCGGCTTCAATGGCCGAAACATCTAAAATATCATTGATCAGATCCAAAAGATGGTTTCCTGAAATGTGTATATCATTAATATAATCTTGGTACTTATGATTGCCCAAGGGGCCAAAAATGCCTTCTTTGATCGAACTGGAAAAGCCAATAATGGCATTCAACGGCGTGCGCAGCTCATGGCTCATATTGGCCATGATTTGGGATTTGGCCTTGTTGGCCACAACCGTTTGCTCTTTCGCTCTGTGCATTTCATTTTCGGCTTCTTTGTGCACCGTAATATCTTCCTGAACGGCACAGAAATGGGTGATTTCATTATTTTCTGAAAAAATGGGCGCGATGGTTAAATGGGCCCAAAAAAGGCTCCCATCTTTACATTTATCTTCAATTTCACTTTCCCAAACTTCACCCGATTTTATGGTTTTCCATAGATTTTTATACTCCGAAGCGGTCGTGCTGCCTGATTTTAAGAAACGAGGATTTTGACCAATCACCTCTTGTGACGCATATCCGCTGACTTTATAGAAAATAGCATTGGCGTATTCTATGACCCCGTGCGGATCTGTGATGAAGATCATGTGCGGACTTTGTTCAACGGTTTGAGATAATTTGCGCAACTCGACATCTACTTTATGGCGTTCGCTATTGTCTCGGATAAAGCAGGTCACATACACTTCATCGTCAAAAAACCAATGGGAAATGGTTAATTCAATGGGAAATTCTGTGCCGTCTTTGCGCAGAGCCGAAATTTCAATGGCCGAGGTAACAGCTTGCCGGTTGCCCGTTTTCAAGACACGCTTGAGGCCTTGGTTATGGGCCACACGATACCGTTCAGGAATGATAAAATCGATGGAATGACCAATAACATCCTTAACCTCATAACCAAGCATGTTTTCAGCACCTTGGTTCCACTGCATAACCAAGCCATTTGGGCCAATCGTGATGATTGCATCTTGGGCCGTTTGCGCGAGTGCCCGAAAGCGGATTTCATTGGATCGAGCCTGTTTCAAGGCAATAAAGTTTTTCCGTGTTGACCGCATTGTTGTGTAAGCCAACACCAACAAAGTGATCAAAGACACGATTGTAAAGGCGATGATAATGTTGCGCGTTTTGTTCAAAGACGCGAAAACCTCTTGGACATCTACTTCCGTTGCGACTCCAAAACCAAGGCCTGCATCCCACGTCC
>JAESSV010000266.1 GCA_016763895.1 Magnetovibrio sp.
ATGGCCGAATGGGCTGTTCTTAAAACAACATGGCCGAATGGGCTGTTCTTAAAACAACATGGCCGAATGGGCTGTTCTTAAAACAACAAGCCATTAAGCCGATTGGGCTTAATGCACGCTCAAAGCTTCATGATCGTTTTGGCGGATGGTGATGATGGCTTCGTCGCGGTTTTCCATTTGGGCGAGTTCGGTTCCATCGGCAGCAAAGATGCCATAGGAATTTCCGACAGCGCCGACCACAGGTTTGACATACGCAACATTTTCAAGGCCCCAATTGGCCAGGTCAAACTGGGACAAGGTGGACTTTCCGGTATCAGAACAGACTTTAGCTAGGTTGCTGTTGTATTCACGTTCCATGGATCAGGACTCCGATATCTGTCAAAATTGATCGCATCTGGATCAAATCCCCTAGACGTATATTAGACAGTATATTTACTAAGACGGCGTTAATATATCTTTATGAAGAATTCACATTTATGGCCTTGGCATTAGATCCGGGGCCGGATTGGGGTTGTTTAATGGGGATGGTGCGCACTTCGATTTCCTGGATGGGGCGTTCCAGGTCAATATGCAAAAGGCCGCTATCAAGGATTGCTCCACTAATTTCAATGCCTTCTGCAAGCACAAAGGCCCGTTGAAACTGTCGTTTACCAATGCCTTTGTGAATATAAAGACGTTCTTTATCTTCGGCCGAGGGATGTCCGCGCACCACAAGCTGATCGTCTTCGACGGTGACGCTTAAGTCATCCATGCTAAAGCCGGCCACAGCCAACGTAATGCGAAGCTTGGTTTCTTCGGTTTGTTCAATATTGTAAGGTGGATAACCTTCACCGGCGGATTTGGTGGCGCGATCAAGAACGCGTTCCAAATGGTCAAAGCCCAAAAGCAAGGGGCTGTTAAAAGCAAAGTTCCGAGACATGTGTCGCGATCTCCTCTGAAAAAATGAGCGAGTCCGTTCGTATATTTCATCAGACCCCCAAATGGGGCATCTGCCGTCAGAGTCAAACTGACCTCTGAACGCTTAACCATAATGTGGTCGTGTTCTTGCCAGCTGTCAACGGCCTTGAACAGCGAAAAATAAACACAGGGCGATATCGGCACACTGGCGGGAGCCGCAAAAACGACACCCCCCAAAAAAATTAATATCTCAAAATTTACGCACGATTTTTTGTCTTGGCGTGGGCTATTGCTTCAAGGCACAGCCGCCATTTCCACATCCTGCGGCGGCGGGACATTGTGGTGTCGGCGCGAGAGATTGCCCGCCAATATTGGGCGCCGACAATCCTTTGACCAAGTTTGTAGATCCACAAGAAGGACACTTAATCGCCTCGGCCGCCAACTGGGCCTGACAATCGTCAAAATTGTCAAAGGTTTGTGAAAACTCATGATCCTTTGGGCAGACGAGCGTGTAGGTGATCATCGAGGTGTCCTTTTTGAAGGTGGAGCAAAGTGTTTACCACACAAGATACAGAGAAGCTTGCAAATATGGCTAGCCAACCTTTGACGTCAAGGTGTCTAAAAACCGTTTTCCCTGGGGCCAAGCGCCCAAGCCGTCCTGACGTTGCATTCAGAAAGAGTAGGAGATCCCTAGGATAGATCAAACCTAACTTTTAACATGAATCTTTTAAGGAAGAGAAACTTTTGAGCGATTTATGTGAGAGGAAGGAACAATACACCGGGATTGCAAAAATCTTGATATGTGGATGAGTTATTTAAAAAAAGAGACTTAGATTTATGCAGGAGATTTTCTAAAATGATCAATTATAAAATGGCACCCTCTCGACGGGAAAAAAAATTGGATTATATAAGTTGGGTTATACATGTTTTGAATGAAAATTAGGAGAATTAAAATGCCAAGGATTGTAGAATCTGAACTTATTGTTCCTACGCTTGAAATTTTGGAAGCATCACCACATGGTGAAATGTCGACATCAGGTATTATTGCTAAGCTTACAGAACGTTTTAAACCTAGAGGCGAGGATGCTTGGATTCTAAATGGGAGAAATGATACGAAGTTTTCTCAAATAGTAAGAAACCTTAAGTCTCATGGAACGTTAGTTAATTCTGGTTTAGCAGAAGATACTGAAGACGGTTTTCGTATTACTGAATCAGGCAGAAAACAAATTAACAATCATTAAAGTTTAGAATTTTTATGGCCCGGAGCGATCCAGCCTAATTTACCTATGTCGGAGCTTTGCTTATCCCAAATAAACCAAGCGTAAGCTGTTGTTCCGCTTCCTTTACGCTCGGCTCCTTTGGGATAAAATGTGATACGTTCACTGAACACCCAGATACGTGACGGGGGCATAGGCGTAAATATTTTTTTATTACGCTCTATGCCTTCTAAAAAAGCCAGTCGCAATAACAAGGCAAATTTTTTCTGTGATTTCTGTAAGCCAGCTATCACAAATTCTCCCGCTAAATTGTAGGGTGGGTTAGTTACAATGTTATCAGACAGGCGTGGCTCTTTTATAAAATCGATGCCTGCGGTACCGTAACCACGATCATGAAGGTCGGTGCTGACAACATTATTACCGTATTTTTTCAAGACTTCTGACATAGCGCCATCACCACAAGCACATTCCCAGATATCGTCAGAAAATGTTTCATAGTCTAATAGGGCTCTTGTTGCCCAAGTAGGAGTTGGGTAGAAGTCTGCGCTCTTGCCATCTATAAGTCTTTTCATTGTAGGTTGGGTAGTCGATTTTTACTATAATTTGATTTGCTAAATGCATCGGTGTTGTTATTGGGCATAATTCCTCTTTTCTCATTTATATTAATTAAAGAGGAATTAAATAACCGTGAAGGGATTTAATTATATGGTTCACACGGGCCACCGGGCCACGGTTGCTCGGACCGCAATGAGAATTTGGTCCCCCCATAAAAAAAGGGCCACTCAATCGAGCAGCCCTTTTTGTTAAATTGTTTGTAAACAGCCTTACCGAGGCAACAATGTTTCGCCGCGTAAGAACTCATCCACGGCGCGGGCCGCTTGGCGGCCTTCGCGGATGGCCCAGACGACCAACGATTGTCCTCGGCGCATGTCTCCGGCGGCGAAGACCTTGTCGAGGGTGGTGCGGTAATCTTCCTTATTGGCAGCAACGTTGCCGCGACCGTCTTTGTCGACACCCAAATCATCGATCATGCCCGCGTGCACGGGGTGCAAAAAGCCCATGGCAAGGAACGCCCGTTCGCACGGGATTTCAAATTCAGAGCCTTTGATTTCGCTCATGTTCCATTGGCCGTTGTCGCCTTGAATCCATTCGACGCGCATGCATTTTGCGGCGCGCAGGTTGCCGTTGTCATCGCCCAAAAATTCTTTGGTGATCACATTCCAATCGCGCACGCATCCTTCTTCGTGGCTGGTGGACGTGCGCAGCTTTTGCGGCCAATTGGGCCATGTTGCAAGCTTGTCTTCTTTTTCAGGAGGCTTGGGCATGATTTCGATTTGGGTAATCGAGCTGGCCCCTTGGCGAATGGACGTGCCCACGCAATCCGATCCCGTATCGCCACCGCCGATGACCAACACGTTGGCATCGGTTGCTAGGATGTCTTTGACGCCCACATCTTCACCACCGTTGCGGCGATTTTGTTGGGTCAAGAAATCCATGGCGAAATGAACGCCATTGAGTTCGCGGCCCGGCACGGGAAGATCGCGCGGCGTTTCAGACCCCCCGGTCAACACAATGGCATCATAATCTTCCAACAATTTTTTGGTGGAGATATCGACACCAATGGTCATGTTGGGGCGAAAATCGACGCCTTCGGTTTGCATTTGGCCAAGACGGCGATCAATGATGCCTTTGTCCAATTTGAAATCAGGAATGCCATAGCGCATCAAGCCGCCGGCATGATCATTTTTTTCATACAAAGACACTTGATGCCCGGCGCGCGCCAATTGTTGCGAACAGGCCATGCCCGAAGGTCCGGCCCCCACGACGGCAATGCTAAAGTCGGAATGTTTTTTTGCAATTTTCGGTTTGATCCAACCCTTGGCCCAACCTTCATCCACAATCGCACATTCGATGGTTTTGATGGTGACGGGGTGGTCTTCCAAATTCAAGGTGCATGCGGCTTCGCAAGGTGCCGGGCAAATGCGGCCGGTGAATTCCGGAAAGTTGTTGGTGGAATGCAAAATTTCCAAGGCGCCCTTTAAATCGCCTTGGTGGGTCAATTCATTCCATTCGGGAATGATGTTCATCACCGGGCATCCGTTGTGGCAAAACGGAATGCCGCAATCCATGCACCGCGACCCTTGGGTTTTCAATTCGTCATCCGTCAGCGGAATGATGAATTCGTTATAGTGATCAACGCGATCCTTGATCGGTCCATAAGAACGATCTTGGCGGTCGTGCTCTAAAAATCCGGTTGGCTTTCCCATAATTTTAATTCCCCACCGAAGTGTTAACGCCTTCGTGCTCGGCGGCACGATCTTTGGCTTGCATTTCCAACAAAGCCCGCCTGTAATCCACAGGCATAACTTTTACGAATTTGGGCAAAAACGCATCCCAATTGTTTAAGATGTCGCGGGCTCTGGCGCTGTCGGTGTAATGCAGATGACTTTCGATCAAGCCTTTGAGCCTTTGAGCATCGAAACGGGTCATGTCGTGTTCGATGTTTACGCGACCGTGCCCTTCTAAATCGCCGCCTTGACCTTCGGCTTCCATTTGATCGTCTTCGGCGGCAATGGGTTCCAGATCCACTTGAG
>JAESSV010000267.1 GCA_016763895.1 Magnetovibrio sp.
ATTTGGCCAGATATGGATGGTGAAAGTTTAAAGTCTTATTGCGTTAGTCAAGGATATTGCGTGGTCGAAACTTATGTTCGTCCGTTGACGCATCGAATTTTGCCGTGGCGGCCTTTTACGTGTGTAGAAGCCGTCAAACGTGCCTTGGGCGTGTATAGTCGGGGGATATTTACCCCTTGGCAGCTCTATAAATTTCTAAAACGAGCAAATTAGATGAAAATATTCCTTGACTATTCCAAAGCAATGAGATATTAATCCTCTTAACGAAAAGCCACACGTACGTCCAAAGCAAACCCGGAGATGATCTTCGGGTTTTTTTTGCGTCTAACCCACAAATCAGGAGAATTAAATCATGGGCGGAATGTTCTCGGCTCCAAAACCACCCTCTATGTCGGCCTCCGAATCCGTGCCCGATGTCGCCAAACAAAACGAAAAATTGCGCCTTGATGCAATGGACCGACATCGTCGCGGACGGGCAGGAACCATCGTTACATCAGATCGAGGCTTGTTCACCAAAACTGATGATGCCCCGAAAAAGAAAACATTATTGGGAGAATAATCATGAAGGAGCAAAAAACTAAATTGACCCCCGAACGTGTCATTCGCACCTATGAAAATGCCAAAGAACGGCGCAGGCTTTGGGAAGCCCATTGGACCGAATGTTACGACTATGCCCTGCCTTTGCGGGCCATACGTCAGCAATCGGGAGCGAAAACAGCCGATAAGTTGTTTGACGGCACAGCCCCAGATGCGGTGGATCAATTGGCCGCAAGTTTACTGGCGAACTTAACACCGCCCTGGTCGAAATGGGTTGGCCTTATGGCCGGCAGCGAAGTCACCCCCGAAGAGGCCAAATTGATGGGGCCAAATTTGGAAAAGCTGACGAAAACGCTTCAATTCCATTTTGACCGCTCAAATTTTGCCATTGAAATTCATCAATGTTTTTTGGACTTGGTCACGGCGGGTACGGCGTGTTTGATGCTGGAAGAAAGTGCATTGGGACAACCATCTGCTTTTCAGTTTACGGCGGTGCCTTTATTTGATGTTGTGTTCGAAGACAGTGCCGGGGGCCGTTTGGACGGCACCTTGCGCCGCATGGAACTTACCCCTCGTGAATTGAAAAAACGGTACCCCAATGCCCCATCCTTGGGGGTTGAAAATGATGCATCCCGTCATCATGATACGGTACGCATCAACGTGATCGAAGCGGTCATTCCAGACGATCATGGCTATGCCTATATGGCCGTAGCCGAAGCGACGTCTGGCATTGTGAATGAACCCACAAAATTGGCAGAAGGCCGTTTTGAAAGTTCACCGTTCATCAATTTCAGATGGTTAAAAGCACCGGGTGAAATTTACGGTCGATCACCGGTTATGAAAGCCTTGCCCGATATCAAAACCGTCAACAAAGTGGTCGAATTGGTTTTGAAAAATGCTTCGATTTCGGTGACCGGTATTTGGCAGGCCGAAGACGACGGCGTCTTAAACCCCGCCAACATTAAATTGGTGCCGGGGGCAATCATTCCCAAAGCAGTCGGTTCCAAAGGGCTTACGGCTCTTGAAGCACCGGGTCAATTTGACACCTCAAACATCATTCTGGCGGATATGAGAAACCGCATTCAACGGGCCTTGATGGCTGATAAATTGGGAACAACCGCAAATGGCGACATGAGCGCGACGGAAGTTCTTGAGCGTGCAGCAGAAACGGCCAGGTCATTGGGGGCAACTTATGGACGGTTGCAATCTGAGCTGCTGACCCCTCTTGTGGAACGCGCCATGTCAATTTTGCGGCGTCGTGGCGAGGTGCCGCCGGTGCTCATTGATGGACGTACCGTTGATGTTGATTACAAATCACCACTGGCCCGACGACAGGCCAAAGAAGATGCCCAAAATATATTGCTGTGGGTAAATGCGGTGCAAAGTTTGGGCGGTAATGCTCAATCAATTATTGATGTCACAAAAACGGCTCGGTGGCTGGCCCGAACATTTAGCGTCCCCGATGAATTGTTGTTGCCAGAAGGGCAATCCAATCCAACCCCCAACACGGGTGGTTTAAATCCTGACTTGATCCAGCAACTGACAGGGTTGGCCAAAAATATAATTCAAGATCAACCAAGCGTTCAGGCAGATCAATCGTTGGCCACGGCTGTCGCTCCACTGGACAGCGCGAATGCCCCACCCGTCCCCGCCACGCCAAATGTTCCCGGTGCGGGTGGTTTAAATGGCATGGTAAAGGGGCCGGGTAATGTCAGATAACAAAACCGGATGGTCGTGGTTCGAGCGTGATAACGCTGGCGACAAGACCGAATTGGAAAGCTCGAAATTACCCGATATTGCCCTTGATCTACGCGCGGCTTATGCGCGGTGTTTTTCAACGGACGCCGGGAAAACCGTACTCAAACATTTGCAAGCCATTAGCCTGGATAGGGCTTTTGGACCGGACACAACAACCGAAATGTTGCGCCATATTGAAGGCCAAAGGCATTTGGTTTCCTACATAAAAAAGCAAACCGAATATGGTCGCAAGGGCCAATAAAACGTCACGTAAAACTTAAACTCAAGGAGAATATAATGATAAATAACGATTCACCAGACGGTGCTCAAAACGGACAACCCTCATGGTTACCGCGCAAATTTTGGGATGAAAGAACAGGCCAACCCAGAACCGAAGAATTGTCGCGGTCTTATCAAGAACTGGAACGTAAATCTCGTGCACCGTTATCAAGCGATCACCCGCTTACGGCTCGGGATTATAAACTAGAGCTGCAAGAGTTGTTGGAACTTGATGATAACGTCAACGACCAAATGTTTGCCAAAGGATTTTCAAATACACAGGCTCAATTGGTATATGACCTGGCTCATGAAAAATTAGCTCCCATCTTTCACGATTACCAACGGCAAGCGGATGAACAAAGGGATTCCGCAGATTTAGTGAGCCATTTTGGAAGCCAGGAACGGTTCATGGCCATTCGTCCACAACTTAAAGCCTGGGGCGAAAGCAACTTGGACCGTCATGTATTTGATACCCTTTCCGGGACATCAAAAGGTGTCATTGCCCTTCATGGAATGATGCAAAATCGTGAGCCTGGTCTGAGCCGTGAAAGCACCAATATTTCTGGTGCTAACGAAAAAGAATTGCGGGCTATGATGAACGATCCGAAATATTGGCGCGATCGTGACCCGGCCGCTGTGTCACGCGTCAAAGAAGGATTCAAATCTTTATACCCCGAAGGTGTCGTGTAACCCGGACCCTAAATTCAATAGAAACTTGATCCGGTAAGCCTTGCCCATTTTGTGTCATGGATGGGCAAGGTTCAAGGTGGTGAGCGCGCTGTATTCGCAGTTCCCCCTTTTGTCGCGAGCGTTGGCCATCCCCTCGCCAACGCTCGCGATATTTTTTAGGTCCTTTAAACCAACCAATTGATCCGCGTCGGCTAACCGTGTGTCGAGCCTTTTAGGGCTCAACTTTCAGCACGGCCCGAAAGGGTTTTTATGTGTGTGAACGGGCGGCAAGGGAGTTCTAGGCCCTTTGCCATAACCCTAGTTTAGACGCATTTTCATTCTCACATCAATTAACAAGGAGAAAGACATGTCGACTTCAGTCGCTAAGTCATTCGTAAAGCATTTCCAAGCGGAAGTGCATATGCAGTACCAAAATATGGGCTCGAAACTCCGTAATACCGTTCGCTCGAAAAACGGTATTATTGGTTCGACCACAACCTTCCAAAAAGTTGGCAAGGGCACAGCAAGCACCAAAGCGCGTCATGGTAAAGTCCCTGTGATGAACGTTGATCATACGCCGATCGAAATCAGTCTTTATGACTATTACGCGGGCGATTGGGTCGATCAGCTGGACGAGCTTAAAAATAACAACAATGAACAAGAAATTGTGGCGCGGGCCGGTGCATATGCATTGGGTCGTAAAACCGATGAATTGATCATTACGGAACTGGATAAATCCACAAACTACGCGGGCGTGGGTACCGATGGTTTGACCAAAGCCAAGGTTCTCAACGCGTTTGAAATGTTGGGTGAATCCGATGTTCCAGACGATGGCGAACGCTATGCCATTATCGGTTGGAAACAATGGTCAGATTTATTGAGCATTCCAGAATTCGCCAATGCCGATTACATCGGTAAAGACGAATTGCCTTGGAAAGGTACCCAAGCCAAACGTTGGTTGGGCGCTTTGTGGATGCCGCATTCCGGCCTGACAAAAGATGCGACAAACATCCGTTATTGTTATTGGTACCACAAAACCGCCATCGGTCATGCTGTGGGTTCTGACGTAAAAACAGATGTCAGCTGGCACGGTGATCGTGCGGCTCACTTTATCAACAACTCAATGAGCCAGGGCGCTGGAATGATCGATACCTCCGGTGTCGTTTCCTTGCGCTGCCTCGAAGTCTAAAGGAGAAATATCTAATGGCTTATGCATCAAAAGACTTGAGCGTTCTCGCTTATGCCAACGGTTTTACGTTGTGGCATTATTCAACCCTCGACATTGCCACGGTCGTGGACACAGCAGGTTATTTCAATGACGCAGCAGACATGTTGCGGGTTGGCGATATCGTTGTGGCCAATGTGGACACTGCCGGCGTTCCCGGCGGTGGTATGTTCCTTGTGAACGCAAATGCCTTAGGCATCGTAGACGTTGCCGACATGACCCAAATTGGGGCTGTTAATACCGACTAAACATCTTGAGGCAGGTATGGGGGCAAGTATAACTTGCCCCCATTTCCTTATTACCACTTGTATTTGTTATATTATTTATCTTTAACTAAATTTAGTTAATAATTTTTTTCGACCCCATCTACCACCCCAAAATGTGAGGAGACATTCCATGGCCATCAGTTCCATAGCCCTTTGTTCGCGTGCCTTGTTAAAAACAGGTTGCCGTTCGATCACGTCCTTTGACGAAGGCACGGCCGAAGCCGAAGTCGCGGGTAATCTTTATGACACCACACGGGATGCATTGTTGTCCGCACACCCCTGGAGCTTTGCGACGGCTCAGGCCACCTTGGCCCGCCTGGATGTTCAGCCTGTGGCTGACTATACCCATGCATACCAATTGCCCTCAGGTTTTTTGCGAGCATTATCGGCCGGCGCCGGACGAGGGCGTGGTTTAGATTATCGCATTCAAGAACGCCGCCTCCATACTCACTCGACTGAAGTGGTGTTAACGTACGTGTTTCGGCCAGACGAAACAGAATTTCCACCCTTCTTTGATCAAATTTTGATTGCGCGTTTGGCGGCAGAATTTTGCATTCCCTTGACCGATAGCACCAGCCGTTCAGTAGCTTTGAGATCGATTGCGAAGGAAGAATTTAGACGGGCGCGCTTAATCGATTCTCAACAAGACACCCCGTCAGTTTTGGATGATTACACCTTGATAGGAGCGCGAAACTGATGGCTCGTATTTATGCTTTTAAAACCAGTTTTACGTCAGGTGAAATGTCGGGCTATATGTCCGGGCGCGGGGATCTGAGCTCGTATGATAATGGAGCGTCAAAGCTACAGAATATTTTTGTCATGCCAACGGGCGGTATAAATCGCCGGGCCGGTTTGCGTTATGTGGATACGCTTGCCAGCGAAGGTCGTTTGGTCACATTTGAATTCAATACTGAACAAGTCTACCTGATGGTGTTTCGTGAAAACGTCATAGATATTTTCAAAAACGGCGTGAAAGAAGCAACGATCAATGCGACGCCGTGGACACTTGCCCAGATTAAATCCATAAATTGGGTGCAAAGTGCCGACACATTGTTGGTCGTGCACCCAGATGTGAAACCTAAAAAAATTACCCGTGACAAAGCCGGAACCTGGTCCATTGTGGACTGGACGTATTTTGTCAAAGATAAAGTCAAATATCAGCCCTATCACAAGTTTGCCAATGATGAGGTGACGATGGCGGCTTCTGGGACGTCGGGATCGATCACCCTGACGGCGTCTGCTGCTGTGTTTGATTTAACCAAACACGTGGGCACACGTTTTCGATTGCAAAAAAAGGAAGTTGAAATTACGGCTGTGGCCAGTGCGACGTCTGCGACCGCTTTGGTCAAGGCAACACTAGCTGCGACCGCCGCCAGCAAGGACTGGGAAGAGCAAGCTTTTTCAGACGTAAGAGGATGGCCGACGTCTATTTGTTACCACCAAGATCGCATGGTCATTGGTGGATCAAGGGATCTTCCCAATCGCTTGTGGATGTCAAAATCGTCTGACCTTGTTAATTTTGATTTGGCGACGGGTTTGGATGACGAAGCCATTGAATTTTCCATTTTGTCCGATCAGGTGAATGCCATTCGCGCGGTATTTTCGGGTCGTCATTTACAAATCTTTACGTCTGGTGCGGAATGGATGGTGACCGGTGAGCCATTGACACCGAGCAATATTCAATTGAAACGGCAAACGCGTGTGGGCTCGCCGCTGGACAGAACCGTGCGGCCTTCTGATGTTGATGGGGCAACGGTTTTTGTATCAAGGATCGGTGATGAATTGCGTGAGTTTTTGTTCACCGATTCTGAACAAGCCTATCGCTCGGGTGATCTGGCTACGTTGAGCCGCCATATGGTCAATACGCCTCAGGATCAAGAATATGATTCGCCCCGGCGGCACATGCATATCATCATGCAAGATGGCACCATGTCTTCGCTAACATTGTATCGAAATGAAAAAGTTTCGGCATGGTCTCAACAATTAACGGCTGGAAAGTTTGTGTCTTTGGCCCTGGTCGGATCGATTGTGTATTGCCTTGTTGAACGGGCCGGACGTTTTTTTATAGAAACATTTGATGATGATTACAATGTGGACGCGGGCTTAAAAGGCACCAGCACGACAGCAAAATCGACTTGGTCAGGCTTAAATCATTTGGACGGAAGAACCGTAAAGATTGTGGCTGATGGGGCACCCGTGCGAGATTCCATAGTCGTGGCCGGAGCCATTACGTTAAGCGAACCCGCAAGCTCGGTCGAAATTGGACTTGGGTTTACGCACATCATCCAACCTTTGCCGCATTACACTGCAAATCCCAGCGGCGGGACTCAAGGCGGACGCATGCGCCCTGTATCCTTTACGTTTCGCTTATTAAACACATCTGCGCTTCGCATTGATGTTGGTACGGGGCTTCAAGATATTCCGTTTAAACGTTTTGGAAAAAACGTATTGGACCAGCCCGATCCTCCCTTTACCGGAGACAAAACCGTGCGCGCCTTTGGGTGGAGATTGGGCAGCGTTGAACCGCTATGGCGGATTGAACAAGACACCCCAAGCTCATTCACATTGTTGTCCGTGGCAAGCGAAGTCAGCTTGAACGGATAACGAAATTAACCACATAAAACAGGAGTTACCGATATGGCAGCAACGACGCCTATGATCATTCAATCCATGCTAGCAGCAACGGCAGCCGCGGCAGCCGCGGAGGCAAAAAAAGCACAACATAAAGCTGGGTCTGCTGCACAGCAGCGTTTCAACAATCAAATGCAACAAACGAAATTGAAACAAACCGCTCAAGAGCGCCGCCGAAAAGAGGACCTCAAAAAACAGAAAGCTTCTCAACGGGCAAGGTTTGGTGGACTTGGCATCGGATCGGGCGGCGGATCGGCCGCTGCAGTTTTGGAAGGTCTGACCAAAAGATCACAAGCCGCAGGAGCCGATCAAGCCAGGATGTCCAATCTAGGTATTGAAGGCCTTAGCGCGGAAGCCAAAACCAATTTGTTGTCTCAAAAATCAAAAGTCTTTCAAAATAATGTTTCACTTTTGATTGGGAAGAAATAAGAATTTTTCTCCTTTACGTTCAAACTCAAATGATTCCGGTCCCCCTAAAAAGGTGGCCGGATTTTTTTATGTCAGGAATATAAAATGCCTTCTCACATTAAAATTGGTGATGTCTCACCGCGACTGCAATACACAGCAGATGGAACGCAAACTGTCTTTACATACCCGTTCCCTATTTTTAAAACGACAGACCTTGAAGTTTATATCAACGATGCAAAGCAGGTTTTTGGATTTAACGTGGATGGGTCTGGAAACAGCGCAGGAGGAAGCGTCACTTTTACGACCCCCCCTTTGGCATCAACGATTGTCACTTTGGCAAGACGTCTTGCCATTCAACGTACAAGCGATTTCCAATCATCTGGAGTGTTGAGTGCAAAAACGCTCAACGATGAAATGGATTATCTCTCCGCGTCCCTTCAACAAGTTTCCGATGACCAAACCCGTTCCGCACAAATGGCCATTACGGAAAGTTCAAATGCCAATATGACGTTACCTACACCCGAAGCCAATCGGGTCTTGACCTGGAATAACGCCGCATTGGGGTTTGTAAATGGACCTAATAGTGATGAAATTTCGAATGCTCAAACCTATGCCAATAATTCATTGGCTTCTGCAAATGCTTCAGCGCTTTCCGAAAGCAATGCAAGTGGAAGTGAAGCCTCAGCAGCGAGCTCGGCCTCGGCGGCCCAAACCGCAGCAGCAAGCAATATGTATGCTTCGAACGAAAGCAAGTCGGCGAACTTTACAATATTGCCAACGGATAACGGCAAACAGTTTTTAATCGACACCTCAGCCGGAAATATAACGGTAACCCTTCCAGATGGAGGAACGACAATTGATGGATTTCGCGTGGCACTTGGCAAAACCAGTGCTGATAATTTTGCTGTGGTTGTTAATCGAAGTGGCACCGACACCATCAATGGCGGCACCAGTTGGCAATTTTCAGTCCCTCATGGTCAGTCCGTTATCGCCATAGACACAACCCCCGCACCGGATGTGTGGTTTGCTGCCGGCGTTGGTTTGGTTGCGCCCATTGGTGTGGCGGAAATTGCCGATAATGCGGAACCTTATGATGTTGCATTTGTTGCGGGCTTTGGAAATTTAATGCGTGCCGAAGACGTCACGGTTCAAACCTATGGTGAACTGGTTGTGCCACGTTCAATCACGGTGACCGGAGAAGCGGGTTACAGTGATGTTGCCAGCACAGGATTAGGACTCATCGTGGACGTTGAAAAAAATGGGGTGAGCATTTACAGCACGCCGCCACAATTTTTAGCCACGTCCAATACCCTGACGTCTGGAACGCTTTCCTCCACGTCCTTTATTCCCGGAGATCGGCTGACGTTTAAAGTTAACCAGGTGGGCTCAATAACCGCCGGACAAGGCGTGCGCTTTACCCTTAAAAGCATTCTTGCTTAACGTATAGAAAAAGGAGGCTGTCATGAGCTTGCTCATTGCACCCAATTTATTGCGCCAAATGATGACGCGTTATAAGATTCAAAATGCCGTGTTGTTTGATGGAAGTACAGGATATTTTAGCTGGACACCTTCAGGTGTCGGCAATAGTACAACCGTAACCTATTCTTTTTGGGCTTTAATTGGCGCTCATACATCGGTGGTGACGCCCGCAAAATTTTTGACATGTGGGACCGGAAACTCTGGATATACGGATCAGCTTCAAATTTATGCTGACCGTCTTCGGGCTCACGGTGCCATAACGAATGGTCCAGAAATTCGGATGATTACGGATGCACTCTTTCGTGATCAAACGGCGTGGTCACATTTTGTCTTTGTTTTTGATTCTTCGAACGCAATAAAAGCGGACAGGATTAGAATCTATGTTAATGGCGCTCGTAACTCCATATGGAATACCGAAATGCTTCCGGCTTTAAACTTTAAGTTAAAGTTTTTTAACACGCAGGCCTTACATAAAATTGGCGAGGATAGTTATGATGGTTTGGCAAATTTCTCAGGTTATCTGGCGGACTTTTATGCCGTAGACGGTCAAGCCCTTGCCCCCACTGACTTCGGTGAATTCGATGCGATTACAGGAAATTGGTCCGCCAAGAATTACGCTGGAACTTATGGAGCAAACGGCTTCCATTTAGATTTTTCCAACGCTGCTGATCTTGGTGCTGATGTTTCGGGTAATGCGAATAATTGGACGGTGAACGGTACGGTTACACAGGTAACAAGTACGCCTACGAATGTCTATGCCATACCTAATCCACTAGATGTACATGCGAATCTCACATTATCTAATGGGAATAAAACCATTACAAACTTGACCGGATTTACGGGCGGGGTGGGGGGGTCTATGTCCTTTGACATAGCAACATCAAAACTGGAATGGCAGCTATCAATTATATCAGAAAGGTATTTAATGCTGGGTATTATCCCGATTGAAGACACGACAAATATAACCTCGATCAATCCGCTTAATCAGCATGTGTATTATGGAAACACAGGCCAGACCTATATTGGTGTTGGAAATACAAATTACGGCGCTGCTTTCACAACCGGTGATAAAATTAAGATCAGGATTAATAATGGTGTTGTGAATTTCTTTAAGTGGGTAGCAAGTGCATGGGTCGATCAGGGGGTGGCGTGGTCCGGATTAACGGGCCAATGGCGACCTTGGTTTAATACAGCAGGCATTGGTGTAGCTGATATTGATTTTGGTCAAGATGGTTTTACGCCTTCAGCTGGATTTATAACGCTCAACACAGACAACCTCCCAGAAATCACCGCAAAAGATAAAAATGTTGATCATCACTTTAAGACGATTTTGTACACGGGTGATGGTGTTGCTATCGGGGCAGGTGGTCAATCGATCACTGGTGTTGGTTTTCAACCAGATTTTGTATGGATTAAAAATAGAACTGTCGCAACAACAAGCCATTGTATTTTCGATAATATACGGGGTGCCTTAAACAACATTCGTTCAGATACTTCAGGTGCTGAGACTACAATAGCGGAATCACTTGTTCGCATTGACAGTGATGGGTTCACAAGTGGTAGCTATTCCGACACAAACGGAAGTGGTTCTAGATTTGTCGCTTGGTGCGCTAACTTACCCAACACAGTCACAAGCGGTTGGGCAGGAAGTCCATCAATTACACCATCCAAGGAAATCTACAATGCTGACCTTGGTATGAGCATCGTGACTTATACAGGTAACGGTACGGCTGGGGCGACAATTCCGCATAGCATTGGTAAGAAACCGGGTATGGTTATTATAAAGGCACTAAGCAGCGCGGGGGGGTGGATGACTTACCACTCAAGTTTAGGAGCTACTAAATATCTTTATCTACACGTCACACTTGCTGAAACAACGTGGATTGGGGCTTGGAATAATACGGAACCTACAGCCAACCTGATCACACTCGGTACAGGCGGTGATTTAAACGCGAATGGTGTGACTTATGTTGCCTACATCTTCGCCGAAAGTGACTTTATTAAGATAGGTTCATATGCAGGTAATGGCTCTGCTGATGGGCCGTTTATTAACGCCGGGATAAGTCCCGTGTGGTTATTGACCAAACGGACAGATATCGCTGATGACTGGAACTTAGTTGACGATGAGCGAGATAATTATAATCCGACCACACACAATTTACACCCCAATCAATCGTGGGCGGAAAATGTCGTAACGGATCGTGATCGTGACCTTGTTGCAAATGGTATTAAAATTAGAAAAACAGGACCCGAGGTCAATGCCAACGGTGGGACCTATTTATATATGACCATAGGCCAGCCCAACAGCTCAAGTGAAACGAACGGGAGGTAGACCATGGGTAAAAAGATCTCAGGCCCAACCTTTGCCGAATTTGTCGACACCTGGAACAAGGCTCAAAATCAAACCACACCATGTCACCACAAACGTATATCTGCGTGGCTTGAAAAAAGTTGGCAAACGAACAAACGTGAGCTTCTGTTGATGGCGTTTCGCAATTCCGGCAAGTCAACGCTTGTCGGACTTTTTTGTGCGTGGCTTTTTGTGGTGGAACCCAGTTTGCGGATCATGGTTTTGGCGGCCGATTTGTCGTTGGCGCGCAAAATGACGCGCAATGTAAAGCGTATTATTGAACGCCACCCGGCGTGTGAAGGCCTTAAACCCAAAAGCCGCGATCAATGGGCATCGGATCAATTCACCGTCAATCGCGACAGCGAATTGAGAGACCCATCCATGTTGGCAAAGGGCATCGTCGCAAACATTACAGGCTCTCGGGCTGACGTGGTGATTTGTGATGATGTGGAAGTTCCCAACACGTCCGATACACGCCAGAAACGAGAGGACCTCCGCGATCATCTAAACGAAATTGATTATGTTTTGGTGCCGGGCGGGTTGCAACTTTATGTCGGAACGCCTCACACGTTTCATACAATTTATGGAAAAATTAGACGCGTCGATATGGATGAGGAAGAACCTTACCTGGTTGGATTCAAACGATTGGAAATTCCGATTTACAATCGGCAGGGCAATTCGGTTTGGCCGGAGCGTTTTCCTGAAAAAAAGATTGCTTCCATTCGTCGTCGCACGGGCCCAAATAAATTTCGGTCTCAGATGTTATTGGAAGCCGTCGATATTACAGAAGGCCGCTTGGATCCAGATACGTTGAAACCGTATTCGGATGAAATCAAATATTCAGAAATGAATGGTCAGGTTATCCTTTCCATCGAAGGTTCAAGGCTAGCCTCGGCAACGTGTTGGTGGGACCCCAGCTTTGGGTCTCCTGACCGGGGTGACAGTTCTGTCATTGCTTGCGTTTTTACATCCGAAGACGGAACGTACTGGTTACACCGGGTGGCATATTTAACGTTTGATCCTAAGTTGGTGAGCCAGATATCAGAGGCTCAACAACTGTGTCAAAAGGCCGCAATATTTGCCCGCGATTTACATCTGCCTTCGTTAACGGTGGAAACCAATGGGCTTGGAAAATTTTTGCCAAGCTTGTTGCGCCGGGAAATGGAAGACATGGGCATTGCGTGCGCCGTGGTGGAAAAACATTCTTCGTCAAATAAAGATAAAAGAATTTTGGAAGCCTTTGACGCACCGCTCGCCGCCGGTCGCATTCGTGTGCACAGTTCGGTCAAGGCGACACCTTTTCTGACAGAAATGCGTGAATGGCGTCCCGCGTCAAAGGCTGCGGATGATGGACTGGACGCCGTTGCCGGCTGTTTGTTGACCGAACCCGTTCGTTTATCAAGAAACCCCAATGCACAAACCATGGGCAAGCGGCCCAATTGGGTTGGCGGGGGTGGACAAACGTTCAACGCCAAAACCAATTTCGAACTTTAACAAAACCAAACGATTTCAGAATTTAGGGCCTCCGCAGATGCGGGGGCTTTTTTTTATGCAACTTAAATAAAGGAGACTCTCATGCAGCCCGTTCCTGGCGTTGATCTAAGTTGGTGGATCACAGCCGTAGAATTACCAGCCCTTGCCGGTTTGTTTTGGATCAATTGGCGCAACCATCGTGCCGCCGAAGAAGAAATTGATGAAATACGTCACAGCCAAGATGTTGGTTTAGCTCACCTGCGCCAACATCTTGATGCTTATAAACTTGATGTGGCGAAAACCTATGTGTCGATCGCGTATCTCAAAGATGTTGAAGAGCGATTGACCGGACATCTCATTCGCATTGAAAACAAACTTAATATCAATCAGTCAAAACGTGCGGGAGACCTCTAATGTCACAGACCTCATCCCCAAAACAGAAAACAAATTCTTCACCCTTGGAAACCCAACGCAAACGAGAAGTCGATGTGTTGGCACGAACGCTTTACGGCGAAGCGCGGGGCGAAAGTCGAAGCGGCAAAGAGGCCGTGGCTTGCGTCATTATGAACCGCGTAAAACGCGCTCAATCGCGTGGAAATTATTGGTGGGGAAACAGTGTCGAAAGCGTTTGTCAAAAACCTTGGCAATTTTCGTGCTGGAATGAAAACGATCCAAACTTGGAAAAGATTTTGGCCATGACTTCCGGGCACCGCGTTTTTGACACGTGCTTGCGTATTGCCAGACGGGCCATTTCAGGATGCCTAGACGACGCCACCCAAGGCGCCACTCATTACCACAACTTGAACATTAATCCACCGTGGTCTCGGGGGCGTCCGGCGTGTGTCGAAATTGGGCATCACTTGTTTTACAACGATATTGAATAAGGAAGATCCGATGTTCCCTCTTATGATTGGCCCGTTGATTTCGGGCGTCCTTGGCGTGATTGACAAAGCGGTCGAAGACAAAGACCAAGCCAATGCGATCAAGGCAAAGCTTAACGAACTCGTGGTAACCGGCGAAATGAAAGAGCTTGAAACCGCCGCGAAAATTATCGTCGCCGAAGCCCAAGGCGACAGCTGGCTGCAACGCAATTGGCGGCCCATGTTGATGGTGATGTTTGGCGTTATTATCGCCAACAATTACCTGATCGTGCCCATCTTCAACACCCCACCCGCCGACATTCCGCCGGACATGTGGGACTTGTTGAAGTTGGGTGTCGGCGGATATGTGATGGGTCGGTCTGTTGAAAAAGGCGTAAAGTCCTGGAAACAATAATCCTCACCAAGGCGTGGATCGAAATCATATCCAGAAAAAATCAGCCTGTGCGTTTGATCAGGTGATAGCCAAAATCGGTTTCGACCACGTCGCTGACTTTATTTTCTTCCAAAGCAAAGGCCGCATCTTGGAATTCTTTGACCATTTGACCTTTGCCAAAAGAACCCAAATCGCCACCGCTTTTGCCCGAAGGACAATCTGAATGTTCAGATGCCAATTCGGCGAAATCAGCACCGGCATTCAATCGGGCCTCAAGATCGGTGATGAGCTCAAGTGCGTCTGCTTTGCTGCGTTCGTTGCTGGACCGGGAAGAGCCATCGTGCATCAACAAAATGTGCGAGGCGGATACTTTATCAGGCATGGGGGAGTTCCTTAAGTGTTTGGCTTTGAGTGAGCGCATTCATACACGACATCTCAAAAAAACGCACGCTTTGTGGAAAACTTTTTTCATTGAAAAAAATGTGGTGTATAACAAGGAACCTTTTATCCAAATTCTTATGAGGCCCCCATGTCAGATATTTTACCGCAACAACAATTGCTTTTAGAACTCATCATGATGTCTGGCGATGTCACGGTTCCTAAAAATGATGATGGAACAATGATTTATCGGACCTTGAAAGAATGTTCCGGGTTTGGCTGGGTGTCTGTGCTGCCCGGAAAGTCCAACAGCGATATCGCGACGGTTACCGCCAAAGGTCGCAAGGCCATTTAGGCGAGGCAAAGGCACTTGTGACACCTAACAAGACGGCTCCAATCTCGTATTTTCCAACTGTGCTCGCGTAAAGTCCATGTCTATATTTTTGGATGTAGACCACGTCTGCGGATGGTTAATTATTCCCACTCAATGGTTCCGGGCGGCTTTGATGTAATGTCATACGTGACCCGGTTGATGCCTTTGACTTCGTTGATGATGCGGTTTGACACGTGGGACAAAAAGTCCATATCGAAGTGATAAAAATCTGCGGTCATGCCATCGGTTGAGGTGACGGCGCGCAGGGCACAAACGTAGTCGTAGGTTCGGGCGTCGCCCATCACACCCACGGTTTGCACCGGCAACAAGACCACAAAGGCTTGCCAGATTTCATCATAAAGTCCGGCTTTGCGAATGGCATCCAAATATACGGCGTCTGCGTTGCGAAGGATGTCTAGTTTTTCAGCAGAAATTCCACCGGGCAAGCGAATGGCCAGACCCGGTCCCGGGAACGGGTGGCGTCCGACGAAGCTTTGGGGCAAGCCCAATTCTTGGCCCAACGTGCGCACTTCGTCTTTGAACAATTCACGCAATGGCTCGACCAATTGCATGTTCATGCGTTCCGGCAATCCGCCAACATTGTGATGAGATTTAATGGTGACCGAAGGTCCGCCTGTGAAGCTGACGGATTCAATCACGTCCGGGTACAAAGTCCCTTGGGCCAAAAAGTCCGCGCCGCCGATGCGCTTGGCTTCTTCTTCAAATACGTCGATAAACGTGGCACCAATAATTTTGCGTTTCTTTTCCGGGTCCGACACACCGACAAGCTTATCGATGAAAAGATCGGAAGCGTCTCGGTGCACCAAATTGATGTCGTAGTGGTCGTTAAACATGGTGACGACTTCTTCGGCTTCATTTGTGCGCATCATGCCCGTGTCCACAAACACGCACGTGAGCTGGTCGCCAATGGCTTCGTTCAGCAGGACCGCAACCACGGAAGAATCAACGCCG
>JAESSV010000268.1 GCA_016763895.1 Magnetovibrio sp.
AAGCCGCATTTGCCAAAATGAAAGACGGTGTGCGCATTGTGAACTGTGCCCGGGGTGGTTTGGTGGTCGAAGCCGATTTGGTCGAAGCCATTGATTCCGGCAAGTGCGCCGGGGCCGCTATGGACGTGTTCGAATCTGAACCCGCCAAAGAAAACATTATGTTTGGCAATCCCCGTATTATTTGTACGCCACACCTGGGCGCTTCGACTTCGGAGGCTCAAGAAAACGTGGCTTTGCAAATCGCCGAACAAATTTCTGATTATTTGCTTTCGGGTGCGGTGACCAACGCTTTGAATATGCCAAGTGTATCTGCCGAAGATGCTCCCCGTTTACAGCCTTACATGAAATTGGCGGAACAATTGGGCAGCTTTGCCGGTCAAGTGACGCGCACGGGCATTTCTTCTGTGACCATCGAATATGAAGGCCACGCGGCGGAACTGAACGTGAAGCCTTTGACGGCTGTCGTTTTGCAAGGTTTGTTGAGCCCCATGCTCGAAGGCGTGAATATGGTTTCGGCACCGGCCATCGCCAAGGAACGTGATATCGCGATCACCGAAGTCACCCATGAACGCCCGACCGAATATCAAACTTTGATTTCATTAACGGTGACCACCGAAAGCCAGACACGGACCGTAAAAGGCACCTTGTTTGCGGGCAAAGATCCCCGCATCGTCGACATCAAAGGCATTTGCATGGACGCTAAATTGGGCGAACACATGCTTTATATCACCAACGAAGACAAGCCCGGTTTCATCGGTGGTCTTGGCACCGCACTTGGTGATGCCGGTATTAATGTGGCCACGTTTAACTTGGGCCGCGCTTGCGAAGGCGGCGAAGCCATTGCCTTGATCGAAGTCGATCAAGCCGTTGACGAAAGCGTCTTAAGCGTTTTGGCAGATCTGGATCAAGTGGTGCGCGCTCAGGCGTTGCAATTCTAACCAAACCCATAAACGAATGGAAAGGCCTCTCAAATTGGGAGGCCTTTTTTTTGGGAAATAATAATATTTTAAATTCATATGATGAATGAAAAGGTTTAGACTACATCTTGCACGAAAGGAGGACGGTATATGGAAATGCGAAAATTTGAGGCCGGGGAAGCGATTTTTGTGGAAGGTGACAAAGGCAATGTGGCTTTTATCTTAAAGTCAGGACAAATTAAAATTACCGTCAAAGTCAAAGATGATACCTCAAGGACGCTTGCAACAGTTGGCCCGGGAAGCATTTTTGGCGAGATGGCATTGGTGGATAATACGCCAAGAGTGGCCTCGGCGATTGCTTTAGAAGAAGGTGAGGCGATGGTTATTCGCGAACCCGAATTTCAGAAACGTTTGGCTAAGTCTGATCCGGTGATCGCCTTGTTGTTAAAAATTTACACAGAACGATTACGCAAACAAACGGTTCAACTTGCGGGCCGCATGCATTAAATCAGGCCAATTCCAAACCTAAAATAACGCTGCCCATCAAGAAAACGAATATTCCAAATGCTGGCATTAAAGTTTTGCTGGGGACGTGTTGTGACAGGCGTCCACCAATTATAATGCCAATGACGGCTAAGCCTGAAACGCTGAGCAATGTTTCCCAATCAATCGCGGCCTCTGTTTGAAGTTCGCCCGAAAACCCAAACAGGGATTTGATGGCAATGATCATCAAAGATGTGCCAACGGCTTGTTTCATCGGCAGTCTGGCCAACATGACGAGGGCTGGAACAATAAGGAATCCACCGCCGGCCCCAACAAGCCCCGTCACAGCGCCCACGATTAAGCCTTCGGCGGCAATGAGGACGTAGGGATAACCTTCAGCTAAGCTTTCTTGAGTGTGTTCCGGTTTTGGGCTGGATTTGCGAATCATGGAATAGGCCGTCGCCAACATCACTGCCCCAAAAACCAACATGATAAAAGTCGCCTTATCGATGGTGTAACTGCCCACCGTAAAGATCGTTTCGGGCAGAGCCGGAATGCCAAAACGCCGCATCATGTAGACTCCGACAAAAGACGGTAAAGCAAAAATAATACCTGTTTTTACATCCACTAAACCTTTGCGGAAATAGGTTATGCTGCCCACCAAGGCGGTGCTGCCCACCACGAATAATGAATATCCCGTCGCGGTGATCGGGTCGATGCCGAACATATAAACCAAGATAGGAACGGTCAGAATAGAGCCCCCCCCGCCAATCAAGCCAAGCGTGCTGCCCATTAAGATGGAACAAATATAGGCAAGTAAGATCATGACTGAATTTCCTAAAAAGAGGCAAAGCATTAGCGTTTGGAGCGGCTGTTGGGCCGCTCCATTGCTAAAAAATAATGTAAATTTAAGGCGTTAGGCTATTCGCCCAGGTTTCCACCTTTGAAAAGAACGTTCCAATAGAAATAGGGCAACAGGTACTTTTTAAGCCAATACATGGTCAGGCGTTCTTTGCCTTGGTTAAACGGGAACGTTTCTTTGGGTTGCATATTGTAGTCAAATTCGGCCAACACAAGCTTGCCGTAATCGGTCACCAATGGGCACGAAGCATAACCGTCATAAGCGGATTTCGCAGGGGCACCGGTCAGCGCCGCACACAGGTTGCTAACCACAACCGGGGTTTGGTTGCGAACCGCCGCCGCCGTTTTTGAATTGGGTGAATTGGTGCAATCCCCAAGACCAAAGACGTTTTTGTATTTGGTCGATTGTAACGTGTGCATATCCACGTCCACCCAACCGGCATCGTCCACAAGCTTGCTGTTTTTCAAAAAATCAGGCGCAGATTGAGGAGGCGTAACGTGGATGAGGTCGTATTTTTCGGCACGCTTTTCACCCGTGGCAATGGTTTCGAAAACGGCTTCTTTGGTGGCTGTTTTCAATTCGACCAAGTGGCATCCAAAATTGGTTTCCAGCTCTTTGCGTTTGATGGCGGCATTGAGCGGGTCAGCATAACGTTTGATGGGGAAAATGCTGGGCGCACCTGCGAAAAAGCGAATGTTTGATTTTTTGCGGGTGCCGCGTTTGCGCATGGCTGAATCGGCCAGATACATAATTTTTTGGGCCGCACCGGGGCATTTGAATG
>JAESSV010000269.1 GCA_016763895.1 Magnetovibrio sp.
AACGAAGGCTCTAGTTTTGATGTTTATATCGTTAAAAATGAAGATGAAATGCCGTTTGAAAAAGAAGAATGGCCCTATGGCGAACGGGTCATGGTGGAAAAATACATTCCCGGTCGAGAATTAACCGTCGCCGTAATGGGGGGCAAAGCCATGGCGGTTACGGAAATTGCCACGGACCATGGGTTTTACGATTTTGATGCGAAATATGTAGAAGGTGAATCCGCGCATACACTTCCTGCTGATTTACCCCAAGATGTTTATGACGAAACCATGCGTTTGGCCGAAGTCGCCCATACGGCCTTGGGGTGCAGAGGCGTCAGCCGCTCAGATTTTCGGTATGATGGCGAGACCATTTACATTCTTGAAACCAATACTCAACCCGGAATGACGCCAACGTCTTTGGTGCCCGAACAAGCCGCTTATGTGGGGATTTCTTTTCAATCTCTTGTGAAGTGGATGGTCGAAAATGCGGAGTGTGATGAATGAAAAAGTTGATCTTTAAAATCATCAATGGTCAGGGCATAGAAAAACCTTCGCAACGTACATCCCCCAAACGTAAACGTGTGGTCCCCATGTGGCGCCGCACGAAAACCATTTTGGCCACGGCCATTTTTGTCATTGCTGTGACCAGCTCGATGGGAACATGGGCGTTCAAAACAGGTTTGATGGAAAAAGCCTTCACCACCGTAAAATGGGCGGTGATCAACACGTCCGTAGATTTTGGTTTTACCTTGGATGAAATCTTGGTGACAGGGCGTTCTAAAACAAATCGCAAGGATTTGCTGAAGGCTTTGGGCATTGTGCGCGGCGCACCGCTTTTGGCCTATGATTTTGAAACCGCAAAAAAACGCGTTGAACACTTACCTTGGGTGCGAAATGTTCGCATTGAACGTCGCCTTCCCCAAACCTTGCGGGTCCATTTAATCGAACGTCAACCGATTGCCATTTGGCAAAACAAGGGCACCTTTGCTTTGGTTGACGAAGATGGCGAGGTGATTGCCAATGCGGATGTAGAACAATATTCCAAGCTTATTCAAGTGGTTGGTGCAGATGCCCCGGGCCGCGTTGGGGGCTTGCTTGAATTGCTGGCAACCCAGCCCGAGCTTAAATCACAAGTGCTTTCAGCCGCCCGTATTGGCGGCCGGCGTTGGGATTTGCGGATGGAAAACGGCATTGATGTTCGCTTGCCTGAACAAGATGCTCCGGGGGCTTTAACACGCTTGGCGGCTTTTGAAATAGAAAGTGGAATTTTGGGAAAAGATGTTAAGATTTTAGATCTAAGATTACCTGACCGCGTCATTGTGCGCAGGGCTCCGAAAGCGGTGCGAAAGCCAGCACCACGGAGGTCCGGGGCGGGTCTTGCTCAAGGCGCGGGGCAAGAAACATGATTTCACTAAATTCCGAGGCGACGAGCATTAATATGTATCGACAAACTTCACCCACAAAGCCCAAGAATGGCCTGGTTGCGACTTTGGATATTGGCACCACCAAAGTGACCTGTCTGATCTCGCGCCAGGAAGGCACACGTCCACCGCGTATTATTGGCATTGGCCATCATGTGTCAGGTGGGGTGCAATGTGGCGTGATCGTGGATATGGACAAAGCCGAAATAGCCGTTCGGGCGGCGGTCGGGGCGGCCGAAGAAATGGCCGGCGTTAATGTTGATGGTGTGACAGTGGCTTTATCGGGGACACATTTTAAATCCCGTCTGGTGGCGTTCCAAATTGGCATAACCGGACATGAAATTTGTGACCAGGACTTGCGTAAAATTTTAGACGTTCAGTCTTTGGCCGAAGAAATTCCACAAGACCAAGAAATTATCCATGTCATTCCGGTCGGTTATTCAATTGATGGCAATCGCGGCGTTCGCGATCCACGGGGGATGTTTGGCGACCACCTGGGCGTTAATGTTCATGTGGTTACGGCCGGTGTGAATGCTATTCGCAATATTGATACCTGTGTTAATCGGTGTCATTTGAATGTCGAAGGCCGCGTGGTGACGCCGTATGCATCCGCCTTATCTACGCTGGTCGAAGACGAAATGAAACTGGGCGTGACCTTGATCGATATGGGCGGCGGGACCACAAATATATCGGTGTTTTTCGATGGGGAACTGATGCACGCGGAATGTGTGCCTTTGGGCGGCGTGCATGTCACCAATGACATTGCCCGGGGGTTGTCGACGCCCATGCAACATGCCGAACGCATGAAAACCTTGTACGGCAATTGCATGCCTTCGATTTCCGATGACCGCGAAGTCATCAAGGTGCCTTTGATCGGTGAAGAACAAAGTGGGGAAACCAACCCTGTGCCCCGGTCTATGTTGGTCGGCATCATTCGGCCTCGGATTGAAGAAACTTTTGAAATGGTCAGAGATCGCCTGTGCGCGGCGGGCTTTGATAACCTGTCAGGTCCGCGCGTTGTTTTGACGGGCGGTGCAAGTCTTTTGCCCGGCGTTCGAGAGCTAGCAGGTGAAATTCTTGGCAAGGCTCAGGTGCGTATGGCGCGGCCACGTTACTTAGAAGGAATGGCCGAAGTTTCCAGCGGTCCCCAGTTTTCAACATGTGCCGGGTTAATTAGCCATGCCTTTGAATCTCCCGATGGATTCAAAGGACGGACGTATCGCCCCCGGCCACAACCCAAAACGCGCGTTGGCCGAATTGGTCAGTGGTTGCGTGAGAATCTGTAGATTCAAGTATTGAGTCAGTAAACGAGTCAGAAACGATCAAAGACTCGCTAAAATAAAGAGCAAACGAATCGGGAAAAGTTACCAAATTTTAAGGGTTTTCGGGCCACAAGTATAGAAACGGGCGGAGTGAGGAATCCCAACATGAGTATCAATTTAAGCGTGCCACAAAATGAGTCAGTCGAATTGAAGCCACGGATCACGGTGATCGGTGTCGGCGGGGCCGGGGGTAACGCTGTAAACAACATGATTATTTCCAACCTTGAAGGTGTTGATTTCCTGGTTGCGAACACAGATGCCCAGGCATTGACCTTTTCCAAAACAGATCGCCGCATTCAATTGGGGTCTGGGTTAACGCAAGGTTTGGGGGCCGGGTCAAAGCCTGAAATCGGACGCGCCGCTGCGGAAGAATCCATCGAAGATATCATCGAAGAAATCAAAGGCTCGCACATGGTCTTTATCGCCTCTGGAATGGGTGGG
>JAESSV010000270.1 GCA_016763895.1 Magnetovibrio sp.
CCCTCAGCCAAGCCCGCAAATTGGCGGCACAAGATTTAGACAAATCCGTGACCCAAGAATTGGTGCCCTTGCGTTTGGGCTCGGCAGAATTTAGCACCCGTATTTCGGCCCTTGATGAAGAACAAAGCTGGGGCGAATTGGGTTGGGACCGGGTTGCGTTCGAAGTTGCCACCAATGTGGGGGCCCCATCTGGGCCGCTCAACAAAATCGCATCGGGTGGCGAACTGTCCCGGTTCATGCTGGCTTTGAAAGTGGTTTTGGCTCAATCCGATCCGGTGCCGACTTTGGTGTTTGATGAAGTCGACAGCGGTATCGGTGGACAAGTGGCAGACGCGGTGGGGCAACGTTTGGCGCAATTGGGCGAAGACGTTCAAGTCATGGTCATCACCCACAGCCCACAAGTGGCCGCACGGGGCGCAACGCATTGGCATATATCCAAATCCGAAACAGATGGTTCGGTGTTTACGTCCGTTCGCGTTTTAAAAATTGAAGAACGCGCCGATGAAATTGCCCGCATGTTGTCGGGTGAAAATCTAACCGACCAAGCCCGTGCCGCCGCCGCAAGCTTGTTGATTGGCGCGTCCCAATGAAGGTCCGTGAACGTCCCGTTGGTGAGTTGACATCAACCGAGGCAGACAAAGAACTTGAAGCCCTGGCCCAAGAAATTCAAGACCATGACAAACGTTATCATGGTCAAGATGCGCCCACCATTACGGATGCGGCCTATGATGCGTTACGCCAACGAAATCAATCTATTGAAGCCCGGTTCCCGCTTGCTGTGCGGGCCGACAGTCCGTCTAAAAAAGTCGGTTCTGTTGTGGCTTCTGGTTTTAAAAAAATCAAACATGCCAAGGCGATGTTGTCATTGGGCAATGTTTTTTCCAAAGATGAATTACAAGACTTTGTTGATGGTATTAAGCGCTTTTTGAAAGACTGTGAAACGGACCCTGCGCTTGAACTTGAATTGGTGGCAGAGCCCAAAATTGATGGGCTGTCCATTTCGTTACGTTATGAACATGGAAAACTGGTCAATGCTGCGACGCGTGGGGATGGGGTTGTCGGTGAAGACGTCACGGCCAATGCGCGCACCGTTCGGACATTCCTCAAATCTTGCCAAAAGGTGTGCCAGATGTATTGGACGTGCGCGGCGAAGTTTATATGTCCAAGGCAGACTTTTTTGCCTTAAACGAACGTCAACTCGCCAAGGGCAAAAAAATCTTTGCCAACCCCAGAAATGCCGCCGCCGGATCGTTGCGTCAATTGGACAGTTCCATCACCGAAAAACGTCCTTTAAGCTTTTTCGCCTATGCGTGGGGGGACGTGAGCGTTGAGACATGGACCACCCATGGTGAATTCATCCAGCTTTTAAAGACGTGGGGGTTTTGTGTAAATCCCATGACCAAAATTTGCGGCGGTGTAGATCAGGCCTTGGCTCAATACGTTCACATTGGCGAACAACGCCCGCATTTGGATTATGATATTGACGGCGTGGTTTACAAGGTCAACCGATTGGATTGGCAACACCGTTTGGGGTTTGTGGCCCGCGCTCCGCGTTGGGCCATTGCGCATAAATTTCCGGCTGAAAAAGCAGAAACGGTGCTCAATGAAATATCCATTCAAGTGGGGCGCACGGGTGTTTTGACACCGGTGGCTGAACTTGAACCCATTACGGTGGGTGGCGTGGTGGTCTCGCGGGCGACGTTGCACAATTCAGATTACATCGTCGAAAAAGACATCCGGGTCGGTGACCGCGTGCGCATCCAACGCGCGGGGGATGTGATCCCCCAAGTGATTGAGGTCGTTGATGATGGCCAACATGCCCAACGAGACGTTTTTGCCTTTCCGTCCAATTGCCCCATTTGTGACAGCCACGCGGTTCGCGAAGACGGTGAAGCCGCGACACGGTGTACCGGTGGCTTAATCTGTTCGGCACAGGCCCATGAACGGCTCAAACACTTTGTTTCGCGGAATGCTTTTGATATTGACGGTTTGGGCGGAAAACACGTTGTCGCGTTTTATGATGATGGCTTGATTAAGTCCCCCGGTGATATTTTTCGCCTGACCCCGGAAATGTTGCACAAGCGGGAAGGGTGGAAAGAAAAGTCTATTTTGAATTTGATGGCCGCCTTGGACGCAAAACGCACCATCGACATGCCGCGATTTGTCTATGCGCTGGGCATCCGCCATGTGGGTCAAGCCACGGCACGGTTGCTTGCAAAACAATACGGCACAATGGACCGTCTTCGCCAAGCTATGCTGGATGCGCGGGTGATCGGATCCGATGCTTTGGAAGAATTGCTCAGTATTGATGGCATTGGCAAAGCCATGGCGGATGATTTGGTGGGGTTTTTTGACGAACCCCATAATGCCCAAGTTTTGGAAGACTTGCTGGCCAGTGTTACGGTTGAATCTTTTCAGGCTCCCAGCACCAAGGGGTCTCCCGTTGCCGGAAAAACCGTAGTCTTTACAGGGTCCCTCGAAACCATGAGCCGGGGGGAGGCGAAAGCCAAGGCTGAGACTTTGGGGGCCAAGGTGTCGGGATCGGTCAGTAAAAAAACCGACATCGTTATCGTTGGGCCAGGAGCCGGTGCAAAAGAAAAGAAAGCTCGAGACCTGGGCTTAAGGGTGTTATCTGAACAAGAATGGACTATATTGATCCAAGGATTATAAAAATTCAGGAATTTGATATGGCTGAAGTTAAACATCAACAACGATTATTTCTAGAATGGTTGAATATGGCCGGCAACATTGCTGTGTCCGATGTGGACAATGGGAGCCTGTTATACGCGACACAATATGAATGCCAAGAAGCTGGTTGGGTAAAATTGTCTCAGTTTGGCAGTGGTTTTTTCATGGCGGCGCTTACCGATCAAGGCCGTGAAGTGGTTAAAGACCGCCGCTCAAGTTTAAACGACAGCGTTTCCACAGAGCGCCGCCGGGCCAGAACCTGAGGGCCACGTATGGCTCAAAACCAAGCCCCAGTTTTATACAGCTTTCGCCGTTGCCCCTATGCCATGCGGGCGCGGATGGCCGTGTTGCAAAGCGGAATCCATTGCGAAATTTGTGAAGTTGTGTTGCGGGACAAGCCGGCAAAACTGCTTGAAATATCGCCCAAAGGAACGGTTCCTGTTTTGCGCACCGTTGAGGGTGACGTGATCGAGGAAAGCTTGGACATTATGATGTGGGCTTTAAACCAACGCGACGATGCGGGGTGGTTAAGCCCACAAAATGCAAGCCTTGACGATGCTCTTGATTTGATCCGCCAAAATGACACCAAATTCAAACACCATTTGGACCGATATAAATACCCAACCCGTTATGACGGGGTTGATGCTGTGGACCACAAATTAAAAGGCCAAGTGTTTTTAGCCGACCTTGACCAACGTTTGTCGAATACCGCTTATTTATTCGGTGCAAAGATAAGCCTTGCGGACATCGCGATTGCCCCGTTTGTGCGCCAGTTTGCATTCGTGGATAAAGATGATTTTGATTCGAACAGCTTTGCTAACTTACAAAGGTGGCTTGCTGATTTTCTCGCCTCTTCGACCTTTACGCGGGTCATGCACAAGGCGGAAACGTCAATCAATTGAACACATCCAGCCCCCTCACATTGTGGAGTTATGCTTTTCAAGCCATGGGAAGCCCGTGTGAGGTCCATGTGTACGCATCAAGCCGCACAGAAGGGGAACGCATCATCGAATGTTGTGTCACCGAAGTGGACCGGATTGAGAGCCGTTATTCACGGCATTTAACCACCAGTACCTTGTTTGACATCAACCGCGTGGCCTTGCACGGTGGCGAGATTAAGTTGGACCCCGAAACCGCAGCCTTGGTGGACTATGCCTTTGCTTGTTTTGAAAAAAGTGATGGGGCTTTTGATATAACGTCGGGGTTGCTCAGAAAAGCGTGGGATTTTTCAAGTGTAACCGTGCCCGAACATCAAGAGCTATGCGAACTCTTGAAACTGGTCGGACTTGATAAAGTAACATGGCAAAATCCGGTTTTGAATTTTACGGTGCCGGGCCAAGAGCTTGATTTCGGCGGCATAGCAAAAGAATATGCCGCCGTGCGTGCGGCCGAAGTCTGTCGGGATCAAGGTGCCAACCATGGTCTGGTTGATTTGGGCGGCGATATTCAGATGTTAGGACCCCATACCAACGATGACCCGTGGGACATTCAAATTCAACACCCAAGGCTGCCCGACACCGTGCTCACCACCCTTCAGTTGCGCAACGGTGGACTGGCCAGCAGTGGGGATTATGAACGGTGTATTGTGAAAGATGGCAAACGCTATGGCCATATCTTGGACCCGCGTACGGGATTTTCCGTGAACGGTCTGGCGGCGGTGACCGTCGTGGCCAAGGATTGTTTGGTTGCGGGAAGTCTTGCCACCATCGCCATGTTAAAAGGCGCCAAAGGCCCCGCATGGTTGGTCGAAATGGGCGTACACCATTTGTGGGTCGATGAACACGGCCATCAAGGCGGCGATTTGGTTCACACCAAGATATCGACCTGAGTCCCCAACCCATTCAAAGATTGAAGGCTGTTGATCAGGGATTGCGGTGGCATCGGTGAGGTCACGGGGGATTTGCCTTGAGCCAGGCTGCTGGACAACGAGGTCATGCCATTTACAAAGTCGGCTTTGTTGACGCTGTTTGTTTTTGACGTGGTGAGCTGATTAAAGACCTCGTTGGCGCTCATGGTCTTAAAGCGTTTTGGGGGGCTCATCGTTTCAAAAGCTTTGGCAAACTGGCTTCGGCTAATGGTGCCGTTGTTTTGCCCATCAATTTTTTCAAACAACTGGGTCATTTTCTGTTTCGGTGCGGCACGCGCACTGGCCCCGGACATAACATCCGGGCGGTTTAATCCCACAGCAGCTGAAATCGCCATACTCATTAAAATAATCCTTAATTGATTGCTCAAGCAGACTTTATCGGATTCGGGTTAATTGAGTGTAAACAAATATTAAAAAAGCCCCGCTCAAACATATGAGCGGGGCTTTTTAAAGTTATCGAGGTTTGAAGTTTGCTTAGTTAAGCTTGCCTTCAAGGCCTTTGATTGAACTGTCGATAAGCGCGTTGGCCTTGGTCGCTGTGATGTCTTGGGAAAGGATACGTTTTGCGGCATCCATGGCAACATCAACGGCCATGCTTTTCACTTCTGCGATGGCCTGAGCCTGAGCCTGAGCAATACGATCAGCGGCCAATTGTTCGGAACGCTTCAAATTGTGGTCAAGCTGTGTAGCGGCTTCGGCAGCAAGGCGTTGGGCCTCTTCCTTCGCAGCGGTGATAATGCCTTCGGCTTCTTTCAAAGCTTCGTGCTGTTTCTTTTCATAAGAAGCAAGCATGTCTTGGGCTTCTTCACGAAGACGCGTTGCTTCTTCGATTTGGTCCAAGATAGCCGCAGAGCGATCATCAAGCATTTGACCAATGACAGACCCCATCTTTTTGCCAAAGAAGACAAAGAACAAGACAAAAGCAATGGCCACCCAGAACGTTGGATGTTCATAAAAGGGAACAACGTGTCCAGCAGCTTCTGTTGCGGCTTGGGCTTGGCTGATAAACATAAGTTTCTCCTTTAAGCCCGATCTTTAAGCGCAGCCGTAATGGCTCCACTCAAAGATTTGACTTTGGGCGCATCGCCAAGCAACTTTTCGACCACAGAAGTCGCTACGTCCGTAGCAATATCCTTAATGCCGGAAAGAGCCTCGTCCCGAGCCTTACCAATGGCTTGTTCCGAAGAAGCGATTTGCGCCTGAAGCTTTTCGTTAAGGGCGGATTGGCGTTGTGCAGCTTCAGCAGCAGCACTGTCTTTAACTTCGCGTATAGCCGTTTGAGCTTTTGAGCGAGCATCAGACAAAGACGTTTCATAAGCCGTACAAGCTGCTTCGGCCTGCGCGTTTAGCTCTTCAGCTTTGGCGAGGTTGTCATCAATCTTGTTTTGGCGTTCTTCCAAAACTTCACCAACGCGGGGCAGCGCCAATTTGGTCATCAACACATAAAGTGCGACAAACGTAATCAGCAACCAAACCACTTGCGAAGAAAAGGTTGTAACGTCTAACTGTGGAAGGCCACCAGCAAGGGCAGGGGATGCGACAAGCGCGCTCCCAACCACTGTACCAAGACCTAAGGTCGTTTTTGTATTCAGAATCCGCATGTGCGGGCTCCAGCCAGTTATAAATCTAGTTCAGAGTATTTTAGTCAACGGCACTCAAGCAAAGGCTTGATGCCGTTGGAACCAAAATTAACCAAACAAGATCAAGAGTGCGATAACCAGCGCGTACAAAGCAACAGCTTCAACCAGGGCAAAGCCCAAGATTGCGCGACCGAAGA